>WFNO01000100.1 GCA_015488555.1 Gammaproteobacteria bacterium | reverse complement strand
CATCTCCCATGCGGCGCGTCTCTTCGCCCAGGCCCGCCATCCCAAGAGTTTCGTTTCTCTGGACGATGCCGATCACCTGCTCGCCCGTGAGGCCGACGCCCGCTACGCCGGTGCCGTGATCTCCGCCTGGGCCAGCCGTTATCTGTACGAAGATCAAAGGGGTCGAAATCAAAGGGGTAAATCAAAGGGGTAAATCAAAGGGGTCAGAGTACTTGAAGCACTGCCCCCTTTGATTTTTCAAGTACTCTGACCCCTTTGATTTTTCCGTCCCGCGCCATCACCAGGCTGGTGTTTCCTTTGCATGTCCTTCAGTGAACCCTGGTTGATGCCGATAAATTGGCAGAGGACAGATCCATGTTCGAACGGCTCCACAAATCGCTGCTCGTACTCGTCCTGCTCGTTTCCTGTGGTCTGGCGTGGACAGCCGTCGCGGATGATGCTTCGCTTGCTGCAGGTGACTTCGACGAGCCGTCGAGCGGATCCCTGCCGTCGCTGGAGCGACTCGAAACCCTGGCCCGGCGGGGATCGGTGGAGGCGCAATTCCTGCTGGCCAGCCGTTATTTCCATGCCGCGGACCGCCGGCAAAGGGATCTCGACAAGGCCCTGTACTGGTTCGAACGGGCCGCCCTCGGCGGGCATCTGCGTTCCCAGTATTTGCTGGCCTTCCTGTACGAGGCAGGCCTGGGCGTGCCCGCGGATCTCCCGCGGGCGCGTTACTGGTATCGCAGGGCCGCCGAGGGGGGTGACGGTCCTGCCCAATTGTGGCTCGCCCGCGAGCTGCTCGCACAAGGCCGGATGCAACGCGCGGCCTACTGGCTGGGCCAGGCCGCGGCCCAGGGGGAGGTGGAGGCCCAGTACGAGCTGGCCCTGTTCTACGAGGCCGGCCGCGGTGTGCCTGCCTCACCGTCATTGGCGCAGGCCTGGATGGAACGGGCGGCGCGCGCCGGACTGGCCGCCGCACAGCTGCGCCTGGGTGGCTATCTGCTGGATGGATACGCCGGCCGGCAGGACTATTACGAGGCCATGGAATGGTTCTTCAAGGCGGCTGCCCAGGGCAGTGCGGAAGCGCAGTACAACCTGGGCATGATGTACGCCTACGGCATCGGCGTGCTGTACAATCCCAAACGTGCCTATCGCTGGCTGCGCCGGGCGGCACGCAGCGGTCACCCCAAGGCCCGGCGCGAGATCGAGGTCTTGTGGCAGCGCACCGCCCAGCGCAAGCGCAGGATCCCGCTGCCGGAACTGCGCCGCGCGCCGCGCCATCTCGCCGGCTGAACCGCTCCCGCTTTTCCCATCCATTGCCCAGACCCGTGGTGTATGCCGGCCACTCTACCGGAAGGTACAGCCGTGTACGTACTGGCATTCATGTTGTGATAGGCTTTGCCCACCGGATCCTCCGCTGCGTACAACCGGCGGGGGACGCCTGTCCTGGTCACGGGAGGATTCTCGCATGCCATCGCCACGAGCAAGGATCTCCAGCGCATCGCCGGTCGTTGCAAGCCCGGCCCGGCAGCAGCTTCGCGGCCTGATGCCCCGTTTGACACCGCGTCTGATTCCGGCGCTGTTTGCGTTCTTGATCGCGTCGGTACCGCTCGGCTGTTCCGGGCCGCGGATCGAGAGCGACCTGCAGATCAAGGGCGCGCCGGATTGGGTGAACGAAGGGACCGCCATGTTCCGGGACCGCAAGGGCCGCCTGTTCCACGGCGTGGGTTCGGCACCACCCATGGGTGACCTGTCCCTGCAGGCGGAGACGGCCGACAATCGGGCGCGGGCCGAGCTGGCACGCGCCCTGACCACCTACCTGGAAGTGGTGTCCAGCGACTACAGCGCCGCCGCCGGCGGGCGGAGCGAGGGCAGCGTCACGCGCCAGCTCGAGGCCGTCACCCGCCTCAATCTGGCGGGCAGCCGCATCGTCGCCCGCTGGCGGGACAAGCGCAGCGGCGTGCTCTACTCCCTGGCGGAGCTGGATCTGCGGCGCGTGCGGGCGACCGTGCGGGCCATGGAAGACATGGATCCGGGGTTTCGCGCCCACCTGCAACGGGCGGGCGCCAATCTGTTCGATGCCCTGGTGGAACGGAAGAACGGAGACGGAGGAACATGAGCATGAAACGAGTGCCGGGACGATGGTCCGCCCCAGTCCTGCTGGCGGTGCTGGCGTTGGCCGCGGGCGCATGCAGCACGCAGGTGGAACGCATCGAGGTCGGCGAGGTGCGCGATCTCAGCGGCCGCTGGAACGACACCGACTCCCGGCTGGTGTCCGAGGAGATGGTGGCCGATCTCTTGAGCCGGCCCTGGGTGGAGGATTTCCGCCGCCGGGAAGGCCGTCCGCCCGCGGTGATCGTCGGTGAAGTGCTCAATCTCGGCCACGAACACATCAACGTCCGGACCTTCGTGCTGGACATCGAGCGCGCCCTCATCAATTCCGGCAAGGTGGTGTTCGTGGCTTCGAAGACGGAGCGCGAGGAACTGCGCGAGGAGCGCCGCGATCAGGAGCTGCACGCGCGGGAGGATACCCGCAAGCCCATGGGGCGGGAACTGGGCGCCGACTTCATGCTCAAGGGCACCATCAACACGATCTTCGACACCGAAGGGCGGCGGCAGGTCCGCTATTATCAGGTGGACCTCACGCTCATCGACCTGGCGGACAATCGCAAGGTCTGGCTGGGACAGAAGAAGATCAAGAAATTCGTCACCAAGCCCGGACTGCGGCCCTGAGTGGGAGCGGATCCCGCGGTCGCGCGCCCGGATGGACGGCGGATGTCCTGGAGTTCCGGAACGGTTCGGCGGGCCAGGCTCTTCTGTGCCGCTGGTGTGTTGGTGCTGTCGTGCAGCGGTTGTGCCGGGTATCGCGACTGGGCCGGGCTGCTGGAGCAGCGCCTCGCGGCGGGGGACTACGACGGGGCCCTGGCGGTGCTGGAGCGGCACGGCCGCAGGGAACGCGATCGCTTGCTCTACCAGCTCAACCGGGCCCTGTTGTTACGCATGAAAGGAGAGTACCGGGCCAGCAATGCCGCATTCGAAGAGGCCAAACGCCTGATGGAACGCCTGGAGGCGGTGAGCGTCCGGGAGCAGGCCGGCGCCCTGACCGTGAACGAATTGCAGCGCAGCTACGTGCCCGAAGATTACGAGCGGACCCTGATCCACGTATTCTCCGCGCTCAACTACCTGGCGCTGGACCAGCCCCTGGAGGCCCGGGTGGAGGTGTTGCAACTGGATCAGCACCTGCGACAAGTGAAGTCGGAGGCGGAGGCGGGCGGTGCCTTCGGCCGGTATTTCAGCGGCCTGTTGTTCGAGGCCCTGGGCGAGCGCGACCAGGCCCTCGTCGCCTATCGCCAGGCCCGCCTTGCCTATGCGGACTACCCGGACCCGGATGCCCTGGCCATGCCCCGGCAACTCCAGCGTGATCTGTTGCGCCTGACCCGCGCCCTCGGCCTGATCGAGGAGGCCCGCCGCCTGCAGCAGGACTTCGGCCTCGAATCCGATGATGCTCCATCCGGTTCTCAAGTCGATTCTGAAAAAGAACATGCAAGTTCCAGTGCAGAAGTGGCTTTGATACTCTTCAGCGGATTGGTGCCGCCCAAACGGGAGGTGTGGATTGATGCCGTGACGGAGGATGGCACGCTGGTGACGGTGGCCCTGCCGGAGCTGGCGGCGCGGCCCATACATGTGCAGGGCCTGTCCCTGGAGGCCGCAGGCCGGCAGGCCCGCGGCGAAGTGGTGGAAGACCTCGCCGTGCTGGCCGCCGAGGCCCTGGCCCGGCGCCGGCCGCTGATGCTGGCCCGGGCCCTGGCCCGTGCGGCCCTCAAACACGAGGCGGTGGCGCGGGCCCGGCAGGAGCACGCCGGGGCGGGTCTGTTGATGAACGTGGTGACCGCGGCCACCGAGCGGGCCGACACGCGGAGCTGGTCCCTCCTGCCCGGGCAGATCCATCTGGTACGCCTGTCGCTGCCGGCGGGGTGGCAGCGGCTGCGGGTGGTGCTGCTGGACGGGGCCGGCAGAAGGGTACAGCAGCGCAGCTGGCGCGTGCATCTGGCCGCCGGAGAGCTGCGCCTGCTGGCCTGGCACTGGATCGACGATGAGGATCTGGTCTGGCCTCAGGAACGGGATGCGGCCCAGCCTGTGATTCAGCCTGCAGCACAGCGGAGAACGACGCATTGAAAGAGAGATACTGTTTGTCGTGGCCGGCATTGTGGCTGTGGCTGGGCCTGTCGCTGGCATTGACCGCCTGTTCCGGCTTCGCCACGCGCCAGGGGGAGATGCCGGACTGGGTGGCGGGCGAGGCCCGGGCCTATCCCCAGGCCCGCTATCTGCTGGGGCGGGGCAGCGGTCCCAGCCGCGATCTGGCCCAGGAGCGGGCGCGTGCCGATCTGGTGAAGGGGCTGGAACTGGCGCTGGAGGCCCGTACCACGGAGACGCAGCGTTTCAGCACCGATGGCGATGCGCCCGGCAATCGGCTCCAGGTCCAGCGCCGGATCGAGACCCAAACCGCGGCCGTGTTGCGCGGCGTCGCCATCGCCGAACTCTGGCGCGATCCCCGTAGCGGCGAGTATCATGCCCTTGCCGTATTGGACCGCTCCGCCGCCGCCCGCCGGCTGCGCCAGGAGATCGCCGGGCTGGACGCAGAGACCCGCGCACAGGTGGCGGCGGCCCGCGCCGCCGGAGAACCCCTGGCGGCCCTGGCCCGGGCCATGGAGGCGGTGCGCCTGCAGGAACAGAGGCGGGCGCGCAGCCGCCTCCTGGAGGTGGTGGCGGGTGTCTCGCCGCAACCTCCCTGGCCCCTGGCGCGACTGCGGGCCGACCGGGACGCCTTG
>WFNO01000099.1 GCA_015488555.1 Gammaproteobacteria bacterium | reverse complement strand
TGAAGGTTGGCCTCGGGATCGGTGGGATGGATGTCGTGTCGCAAACATCTTACCCAATCCTGAGCCAACCTTCTTCTATATTTTCAATAAATTAGCCTACCCCGCTCATTCCATCAGCGCTTAACTTAGTGCCATTCATGTCTGATGTCTGATGTCTGGTCTCATTTTCCAGCCCTGCGTTTGAGATAGCGAAACAGGCGCTTGCGGCGTTTGATCTGGCGTGGAGTGAGCGCGTTTTTGCGGCCTTCGTAGGGATTCTCGCCGCTCTTGAATTCGATCCGTATGGGGGTGCCTTCCAGTTCCAGCGCCCGGCGGAAGAAATTTTCCAGATAGCGGCGGTAGGCGTCGGGCACGGCCTCGGTCTGGTTGCCATGGATGACGATGCAAGGCGGATTGTGTCCCCCTTGATGTGCATAGCGTAATTTGATGCGCCGGCCCCGCACCAGGGGTGGGGGATAGCGACCGACGGCCTCTTCCAGCAGGCGCGTGAGCTGGGGCGTGGACAAGCTGCACGTGCTGCTCTGATAGGCCCGGTCCACCCCGCGGAACAGGTCGCGGATGCCGCTGCCATGCAGGGCGGAGATGAAGTACACCGGAGCATAGGCCACGAAAGCGAGCCGCCGGTCCAATTCACGGCGCACGGTATCCTTCTGTTCCGCCGTCAGCCCATCCCACTTGTTGACCGCGATCACCAGGGCGCGGCCGCTGTCGACCACGTGTCCCAGCAAGCGGGCGTCCTGTTCGGCGATGCCTTCACGGGCATCCAGCACCAGGATCACCACATGGGCCTCCTCGATGGCCTGCAGGGTCTTGATCACACTGAACTTTTCGATGGCCTCACGGATGCGCGCGCGGCGCCGCACGCCGGCGGTGTCGATGAGGACGTAGCGGCGGCCGCGATGCTCGAAAGGAATGTGGATGCTGTCACGTGTGGTGCCCGGCTGATCGTAGGCCAGGACCCGCTCTTCCCCCAGCAGCCGGTTCACCAGGGTGGACTTGCCCACGTTGGGCCTGCCCACCACGGCGATGCGAATCCCGCCGCCTTCCTCCTCGGACATTTCCTTCTCCTCCTCGGGGAAAGGCGCCAGTACTTCGGTCATGAGCCGCGCGACCCCCTGGCCGTGGGCGGCGGAGATGCAGTACACTGCGGCGATCCCCAGGGCCTGGAATTCCGCGGCCACCAGATCCTTGTCCATGTCCTCGGTCTTGTTCACCACCAGCACCAGGCGCTTACCGTAAGGACGCAACTGCTCCACGATGGCCTGGTCGGCGGCGGTGAGGCCGTCGCGCCCATCCACCAGCAACAAGACCACGTCCGCCTCCTCCACCGCGCGCAGGGCCTGCTCGGCCATGCGCTGATCCAACTGCGCCTTCTCCCCGCTCAGGCCGCCGGTGTCCACGACGATATAGGGGCGGCCGCCCACACGGCCCGCACCGTACTGGCGATCACGGGTCAGACCTGGCTGATCGGCCACCAGGGCGTCCCGGCTGCGGGTGAGCCGGTTGAAGAGCGTGGACTTGCCCACGTTGGGGCGTCCCACCAGGGCGACGACGGGTTTCATGAACAGTAGGGTAAAGAGAAAGACCGCGCGAGGAAAGCGCCGCTGCAATCGATCACGATTCAGGAGAGACTCAGGCGAGATGCGGGCCGCGATTCAGCGTGGAGGCGGATCGGATCGGCGTTCGAGCCGCAACGCATACACGGCGTTGTGCCGGTCCTTGAAATAGAGGACACCTTCGTGCACCATGAGGGGCCCGGGCAGACCCACCTCGGCCACACGATGGCGCATGAGCAGGCTGCCGTCCTCGGGATCCAGCCAGTGGAGATACCCTGAAGCATCCCCCACCACCAGCCAGCGCCCGGCCATGGACACGGGAGCCGTGACGCCGCGGCCCTGCAATGCTTCCTGCTGCCAGAGAATGCTGCCGCTACGCCGCTCCAGGGCCAGGATCTTGCCGTCGTCGGTGGTGAGATAGAGCGCACCGCCGGAAACGAGCAGATCACGATAGGTGGACAGCTCCCGGCTCCAGCGCAGGCGGCCGCTGGCGCGAGACAGGGCCAC
This sequence comes from Gammaproteobacteria bacterium, assembly GCA_015488555.1. GTDB lineage: Bacteria > Pseudomonadota > Gammaproteobacteria > SZUA-140 > SZUA-140 > S012-109. The sequence goes on along the minus strand of WFNO01000099.1, from coordinate 28,199 downwards.
CACCCGGCCGCGATAGGCGGCGGCATAGACGAGGACGTCTTCCACCACCGGCGCAGCGTCCACGTCCGCCACCCGTTCCAGCTCGGAGCGTCCCTGGGGCACCATCACCGTGGCCTCCCACAACACCCGGCCGTCCGGCAGCGCCAGGGCGGCCAGCTTCCCGTTGGCCAGTCCCACGAACACCTGCTCGCCGCGAATCGCGGGCCGGGAAGTCCCGCGCAACGACAGGGGAGGCACAGTGCCTTCATAGACCCACAACGGCTTGCCGTCCCGCACATCCAAGGCGAACACCCGGCCGTCGTTGACGTGCACCACCACCACGCGCCCGTCGCTCGCCGGCGCGGAGAGGATTTCACTGGTGAGGGTGGCGCGCCACCGCAGGGCGCCGTCTTCCGCCCGCAGGGCCAGCACCTCCCCCTCCCGCGTACCGAACAGCAGGGTGGGACCAGCCGCATCGGCGACGACGGTCGGCCCCGCCGTGAATTCCGGCGCCTCGCTGCCGTCCTGCAGCCGGCGCTGCCAGCGGTACTCACCGGTACGAGCATCCAGGGATACCAGACGACCGCGGGTATCGGCGAAAAAGACCCGCCCGCCCCAGACCGCGGGCGGTGCCAGCGCCTCGTCCACATCCGTGCCGCTCTGGCTCTGGCGATACCAGAGCAGGCGCGGCACGAAGGCATCGGTGCTCTCCGGCAACAACCGAAGTTCATGGGTTTCTTCCCGTGGCACCACCGCGCTGCAGGCGGCCAGCCAAGGCACCACCAGCACGGCCCACAGGAAGATCGCCCGCGCAACCGGCGGGCGTTCGCGGCCCACGGCCCCGCTCATGCGCAAGGGCCGCTCACCGCTCCACCACCTTTCGCGCGGGCGCACCCCATTCAAGAGGCATCGGCATCGCCGAGATCGTCCAGCTTCATTTGCAGCACGCGGGTGTCGCTGCCCGGGGCGCTGGCCTCTAGGGCCTTACGATAGGCGGTGCGCGCCGCAGCACGATTGCCCATGGCCACGTACACGTCGCCGCGCAGCTCTTCCAGCACTGCCTCGAAGGCCCGATCGGTCACCTCGGCGAGGGTGTTCAAGGCCAACTGGGCATTGCCTTCCGCCAGATGGATGCGCGCCAGGCGCAGGCGCGCCACGGTCCGGTACTGGAACGGCTCGGCCCGCTCCAGCACCCATTCCAGGCGGCTGCGGGCGGCGGGATATTCCCCGGCCTCGGCCCGTACTTTGGCCAGCGCCAGCGCCGCCAGAGAGGCATAGGGCGTGGAGGCATAGTTGTCGACCAGATAACTGCCGCGCTGGATCACCGCCTCGCGATTCCCGGCACTCAGTTCGCCGAGCAATTGCTGGTATTCCATGGAGGCGGCTTGGGCCCGGGTCTCCACCCGATCCAGCCACAAGCGGCCGCCGATCACGCCGGCCAGGGCCAACACCACCCCGGCCACCACCATCTTGCCGTTTTCCTTCCACCATCTCTTGATGGCTTCGACCTGTTGCGCTTCTGTTTCGTAACTCACCCGTCCTGCTCCTCGATCACGTTTCGGAAATCATGACGCCGCCCGATGCATCACCCGGCTCATCGCCTCCTGCATCGCACCATCCACCGGAACGGCCACCGCTCTGGCCTTCCTCGCGCAACCATCCCTCCAGGAAATCCGCCAGGGCGTCCTGATCGATGCGCATCTGGGGCCGCTGCTCGCGCAGGAACTTGACCGACACCGAGGCATCCGCCAGCTCCTCTTCCCCCAGGATGAGGGCGAGCGCGGCCCCGCTGCGATCGGCTTTCTTCATCTGACTCTTGAAACTGCCGCCTCCGCAATGGACCCGCAGGCGCAACTGCGGCAGGCGATCCCGCAGCGCTTCCGCCAGGCGCAGCCCCGGTCCGGTGACGCCCGCACCGGCCATCACCAGATAGGCCTGGGGACCCTGTCCGGCCACGGTCACGCCTGCTTCCTGCATCAGCGCCAGCAGGCGCTCCATCCCCAGGGCAAAACCGGCGGCGGGCGTAGGCCGCCCGCCCAGGTGTTCCACCAGTCCATCGTAGCGCCCACCGGCGCATACCGTGCCCTGGGCGCCCAGGCGGTCGCTGACCCACTCGAAGACGGTCTTCTCGTAATAGTCCAGGCCGCGCACCAGCCGGGGATTGACCGTGTAGGCGATGCCGGCCTCGTCCAGGAGCGCGCGCAATTGCGCGAAATGCTCCGCCGATTCCGCATCCAGATGATCGAGCAGCGACGGCGCCTCTTCGATGACGGCTCGCATGGACGGATTCTTGCTGTCGAGCACCCGCAAGGGATTGCGGTGCAGGCGCCGGCGGCTGTCCTCATCCAGTTCATCCAGGCGCGACTCCAGGTAGACCACCAGCCGCTCGCGATAGCGCGCGCGCGCCGCCGGCGTACCGAGGCTGTTGAGCTGCAGAGCCGGCGCGGGAATGCCGAGGGCCCGCCACAGGCGGGCACCGATGAACACGAGCTCGGCATCGATGTCGGGGCCGGGCATGCCATAGGCCTCCACCCCCAGTTGGTGGAATTGACGATAGCGCCCTTTTTGCGGGCGCTCGTGCCGGAACATGGGACCGCCATACCACAGGCGCTGGACCTGATTGTGCAGCAGGCCGTTCTCCAGGCAGGCGCGCACGCAGCCGGCGGTGCCCTCGGGGCGCAGGGACAGGCGCTCGCCGTTCAGGTCCTCGAAGGTGTACATCTCCTTCTCGACGATGTCGGTCACTTCCCCGATGGTGCGCACGAAGAGCTCGGTCTTCTCCACGACGGGGAAGCGGATCTCTTCATAGCCATAGGCTTGCACCACCTGCCGGAACGCCTCCTCCAGGTGGCGCCAATGGGGGATGTCCTGCGGCAGGACGTCGTGCATGCCGCGAATTGCCTGGACGATCTGGGCCATGGAGACTCGTGATGCGCGCCTTGATGAAGCTTCAGGCCCTCTCGCCCTGACGCACCACCACCGGAATGGCGGCCGCGGCATCGACGGCCTCGCCATGGCGGCGCTGCTCGAGGTATTCGCGAATGGTGCGCTCCAATTCGTCCAGCAGCGCCTCCTGGCTCACCTTGTGATGGGGGCGGCCGTCGATGTAGAGCAGATTGGGCGAACCACCGGTGATGCCGATGTGTGCCTCGCGGGCCTCGCCGGGGCCGTTGACCACACACCCGATGACGGCCACGTCCAGACTCTCGGTGATGTCTTCCAGACGCGCCTCCAGAGCATTCACCGTGGCGATGACATCGAAGCGCTGGCGGGAACAGGAAGGACAGGCCACCAGATTGATGCCGCGGCTGCGCAGGCCCAGGGCCTTGAGGATGTCGAAACCCACCTTCACTTCTTCCACCGGGTCGGCGGCCAGTGACACGCGGATGGTGTCACCGATGCCTTCGGCCAGCAGCATGCCGATGCCCAGGGCCGATTTCACGGTGCCACTGCGCAAGCCACCGGCCTCCGTGATGCCCAGGTGCAGGGGCTGCTCGATCTGGCCCGCGAGCAGGCGATAGGCCGCCACCGTCATGGCCACCTCGGAGGCCTTGAGGCTGACCTTGAAGTCCTGGAAGTCCAGCCGGTCGAGAATGTCGATGTGCCGCAATGCGGATTCCACCAGGGCCTCGGCGGTGGGTTCACCGTATTTCTGCTGCAGCTCCTTCTCCAGCGAGCCGGCGTTGACCCCGATGCGGATAGGGATGCCGTGATCCCGAGCGCTGTCCACCACCGCTCGCACCCGCTCCTCGCGGCCGATGTTGCCGGGATTGATGCGCAGGCAATCGGCCCCCAGCTCGGCGACGCGCAGAGCGATGCGGTAATCGAAATGGATGTCCGCCACCAGAGGCACGTCCACCTGCTTGCGGATGGCGCCGAAGGCCTCGGCGGCGTCCCGGGTGGGCACCGAGACACGCACGATGTCGGCGCCCGCCGCCGCCAGGGCCCGTATCTGGGCCACGGTGACTTCCACGTCGCAGGTTTCGGTATTGGTCATGCTCTGCACGGCGATGGGCGCATCTCCGCCCACGGGCACGCGGCCCACCTGGATGCGGCGGGAACGGCGGCGGGGGATGGTATGGGATGCTTTCATGTCACGCGTTCGATGCTTAACCAATGGCCCATTCCATGACCGGTTTCGATGCCGGCGCGGCCCGACTCGAGCTTCTCTCAGGGCTCGGTCCCATCGGCCACCCCGAGCGTGGAGCGGGAGTCGTCCCGGGCCTCACCCAGCTGGAATCGGGCCACCCTGCCCCGCACGTGGCGGCTGAAGTCGTAGGGCTCTCCATTGTATTCAATCTCCACCCCCGGCGCATAGCCCAGCAGGATACTGAAGGGCGGCGTCCCTTCCAGGGTGCGCGCCTGCCCCGCCTTGGCCAGGTCGTACATCAGGCGCCTGCCGGTACTGTCACGGATCTCCACCCAGGATTCGGCCGAGAAACGCAGTTCCAGACGATCACCGCTGGGACGGGCGGCGGTGGCGGCCTCGGCCTGCTGCACCTCGGCGCCGGCGCCCTCGGGCCGGCTCTCGGGCACATCGGCGGTGCGTTCGGCGGGGATGGTCTCCGGCGCGGGCGCAGCAACCATAGCGGCTGGAGGCGGGACGGAGGGAATGGCGGCCGGCGCGGATAGCGGCGCTGGTGTTTCTCCTGCAAGCAGCTCCACTTGCGGCGGCTCGGCGGGCCCCGTCTCGGCCGCGGGCGGGGCTTCCTGCGCCGCAAGCGGTTCGTCCTCCTCTTCGTCCGAGAACAACCACACCAGCAGCAGGATCAACACGCCCACGCCCACCAGAATGGCGGCCCAATATTCCGCCCTGAGATCGAAATCGAGACCGAAACGCCGTTTGGCCGGTTCTTGTTTCTCCGAGGTGAGTTCCGCGTGCAGGGAGGGCGGCTCCAGACCGCGGCGGTCGAAGGCCTCCACCAGCGGATCGGAAGGGATCCCCAGCAATCGGGCATACTTGCGCAGGTATCCCTTGACGAAGATGGGTGCCGGGAAGCGGTCGAAACGGCTCTCCTCCAGATGGGTGATCTGGGTCACGCTCAGGCGCAGTTCCTGGGCCACCTCTTCGCGGCTCAAGCCCGCCCCTTCGCGGGCCTTGCGCAGGCGCACGCCGATGGTCCGCCATTCCTCCACGGTCTCCAGGACCGGTGCTGTCTCCTCCCTCTCCGTCATTTCCCTTCCTCCTTCCCTTGCTCCCGTGCCAGGGCCCGGGCCTCCCGGGATTCCGGGAAGCGTTGCAGGAGCAGGCCGGCATAGGTGGCCGCGGCTTTGGGATTGTTCAGGCGCCGCTCCAGTTGCCAGGCAAGCCAGAGACTAGCGGGCGTGTGCTGGGCCACCCGTTCATAGCGCTGCAGGAAGGCCCGGCCCTGCAGATAACGCTCCGTCTCGAAACTCAGCTTCATCATCTGGTACAGCGTGGAAGCACGCAGGGGATTGGCCTGCAGGGCCTGACGGAAGAAACGCTCCGCGCGCGCACGATCGGGAATGCGCAGGGCGCACAGGCCGGCATTCTCGTAGGCCTCGTCCTGGCGGTGATACTCGGCCATCTCGAGCGTCTCGAGGAATTGTTCGATGGCGGCCTCATAGCGTCCCTGGCTGCACAGATAGACCCCGTAGTTGTTGCGCAGGGCCGGGTCCCGCGGCGCCAGCTCCAGGGCCCGCTGGAAATGGCGTGCCGCCAGATCCTGGGAACCCAGCCGGTCGTAGAGCAACGCGATGTAATGATGGGCCTCGGGCAGGCGGGGGTCCTGTTCCAAGGCCCGGCGCAGCTTGGCGAGGGCCACCTCCAGATTGCCCTGTTGCAGATAGCGGGCACCCAGTTCGGCATTGATCTCAGCGGGACTGCGGTCCTCTCCGGGACCGCCGGAACTGGCGCAACCCGCCAGCCACGAGAGCATCAACCCACCCCACAAAACTGCATGCCAGAACGACCGCAAGCGGCCCGCAGGACTTCTGGCCCTCCCGCATGCGGGACGATGGAGCAGAAACGCCGCCCTCCCCTGCCAGCTCACGGTCCCGAGATCCCCGCCACCGCCATCCGCAGGCTGCGCCGGGTGCGGTCCCGGACCTCGCCCACCAGTTGACCGCAGGCCGCGGCGATGTCCCCGCCGCGGGTCTTGCGCGTGACCGTGGTGATACCGCCCGCCACCAGCACTTCACGGAAGGCATCGATCACCGGCGGCGGCGAGCAGCGATAAGGCGCCCCCGGGAAGGGATTGAATGGAATGAGATTGACCTTGGACGGCACCGTGCGCATCAGAGCCAGCAGGCGCCGGGCATGCGCCGGACTGTCGTTGACACCCGCCAGCATGACATACTCGAAGGTGATGCGGCGACGCGGCGCGGCGGCGGCATAACGCCGGCAAGCGGCCATCAGTTCGGCGATGGGATACTTGCGGTTCAGGGGCACCAGGCGATCGCGCAGGGCATCGTCGGGGGCGTGCAGGGAGACCGCCAGGCTCACGTCACAGGTCTCCCGCAAGCGGTCGATGGCGGGCACCACCCCTGCGGTACTCAAGGTGACCCGCCGCCGGGACAAGCCGTAGGCGTGGTCGTCCATCATCAGGCGCATGGCCCGCACCACGGCCTCGAAATTGAGCAGGGGCTCGCCCATGCCCATGAGCACCACGTTGGTGACCAGCCGCAGGCCGGCGCCCTCCCGAGCCATCGACGGTGGATCCGGATTCGCCGCCGGTTCCCGCGTGGCTTGCCGGACGAGTCCCTCCCGGGAGAGTTCCTGCCTGGCGATCCACAATTGGGCCACGATCTCACCCGTCTCCAGGTTGCGGTTGTAGCCCTGGCGCGCGGTGGAACAAAAGCTGCAGTTGAGGCTGCAACCCACCTGGGAGGAGACGCACAGGGTGCTGCGATCAGACTCCGGGATGAATACCGTCTCCACGGCGTTGCCGTCGGCCAGGCGCAAGAGCCATTTGCGGGTACCGTCCCGGGAACGCTGCCGGTGGATCACTTCGGGCAAGACCACGCCGGCCTGTTCCTGCAGGCGCGCGCGCAAGGCCTTGCTGAGGTCGGTCATGGCCGCGAAATCGGTCACGCCGCGTTGGTGCACCCATTTCATGATCTGAGAAGCGCGAAAGGCCTTCTCCCCCTGAGCGGTGAAGAAGGCCTCCAGCGCGCGGCGGTCGAAATTCAGGAGATTGACTTTGTCCTGCGCCAAGGGATCCCCGGACGGCGGTGGTCTGCGGCCATCGATGCCATCTCAGCGCGTGCGCGGATGGATCTCATCGGGGCGAAAGAAGAATTCGATCTCCGCCCGGGCGGTCTCCGCACTGTCGGAACCATGCACCGCGTTCTCCTCCACGTTGTCGGCGAAGTCGGCACGGATGGTGCCTGGCGCCGCCTCGGCGGGATTGGTGGCCCCCATCAATTCGCGATTGCGGGCGATGGCGTTCTCGCCCTCCAGCACCTGCACCATCACCGGGCCCGAGGTCATGAACGCCACCAGGTCGTTGAAGAAGGGGCGTTCCCGGTGTACGGCATAGAAGGATTCGGCCTGCTCCCGGCTCAGGCGCAACATCTTGGCGGCGACGATGCGCAGGCCGGCCTCCTCGAAGCGGGTATAGATCTTGCCGATGAGGTTCTTCGCCACGGCATCGGGCTTGATGATGGACAAGGTGCGTTCGATGGCCATGAATTACTCCGAAATCACTCCGAATGTCTATGAATTCCGATGGTCGATCACAGTGCCTGGACATCGAGAACTGGTCACCAAATTAGGTTCGGCGTATACGCCCGGCCCTGTGGCAAAAACCGCAGGCATTGTACCGTTTCAGCATGGACGTGGCAAACGCCGACCTTCACCCTGCACCGGGCAGAAACACCTCGTGTCACGGGTCTGGAACAGGCGGTGGCTTGCTGCTCAGTCCTTTTCCTCCAGCCACGCCATCTGGATGGCCTCCAGGATCTTTTCTCCGCAGCGCTGTGGATCGTCGTCGAACTCCGGCAGCTCGCGCACCCACTGCGCGAGGTCGGTGAAGCGCACCTGCAGGGGATCCACTTCCGGATGGGCCTCGTTGAGGGCGATGGCGATCTCCAGGCTATCGGTCCATTTCAGTCCCATGACGGCCTCCCAATGTTTCAATCGTTCTCCGAAACCAGATTGATGGTGTACTTGGGAATCTCGATGACCAGATCGCGGTCGTCGACGATGGCCTGGCAACTCAGGCGCGAATCGGGTTCCAGCCCCCAGGCCTTGTCCAGCATGTCGTCCTCCTCTTCGCTGGGCGGATTGAGAGATTCCAGTCCCTCGCGCACGTAGACATGGCAAGTGGTGCAGGCACAGGATTTCTCGCAAGCGTGTTCGATCTCGATGCCGTGCTGCAAAGCGGCATCACAGATGCTGATACCCGGCTCCACTTCGATCACTTCCCCTTCCGGACACAGCTTCTCGTGCGGTAGGAAGATCAGCTTGGGCATGACACAGACTCCTCAGATCTCCTCCAGGCGATGGCCGGCCAGGGCCTGCTGGATGCTGTCGTCCATGCGCCGCGCAGCGAAGCTGCGGGTGGCGCCATCCAGTTCTTCGATGGCCGCATCGATGGCGTCGGCATCGTCCCCGCCACACACGGCTTCCAGCCGTGTCAGCGCGGCCTCGATGGCCGCCCGCTCCTCGCGTTCCAGCAGGCGCTCGCCGTCCTGGGCCAGGGCGCTGCGCACCGCATCGGCCAGGCGCTGCGCTTCCACCTGCCGCTCGCGCAGCCGCCGCGCTTCCATGTCCTCGCGCGCATGGGCATAGGAATCCCGCAACATGCGTTCGATCTCGCCGGCACTCAGGCCGTAGGAGGGTTTGATCTCCACGTGGCTCTCCACACCGGTGCTCAACTCCTGGGCGCTGACGCTGAGCAGGCCGTCCGCGTCCACCTGGAAAGTGACCCGGATGCGGGCCGCGCCGGCGGCCATGGGCGGAATACCCCGTAATTCGAAGCGGGCCAGCGAACGGTTGTCGCGCACCAGTTCCCGTTCTCCCTGTACCACATGAATGGCCATGGCGGTCTGGCCGTCCTTGAAGGTGGTGAATTCCTGGGCCCGGGTCACGGGGATGGTGGTGTTGCGGGGAATGATCTTCTCCACCAGACCGCCCATGGTCTCCAGACCCAGGGACAAGGGGATGACGTCGAGCAACAACATGTCCTCGCCCGAACGGTTGCCCGCCAGGACCTCGGCCTGGCGGGCGGCACCGATGGCCACCACCTGGTCGGGATCGATGTCCACGTGCGGTTCGCAGGCGAAGAATTCGCCCACGCGGCGGCGCACATGCGGTATGCGGGTGGAGCCGCCCACCATCACCACTTCCCGGATGTCCTCGGGGCGGATGCCGGCATCGCGCAGCACGCGGCGGCAGGGTCTCAGGGTCCGCTGGATCAAGGGCTCGATGATGTCTTCGAAGGTCGCCCGATCCAGGCGTCCCCGCCAGTGCCTGCCTCCCGGTAAGGGCACTTCCACGGCCGCCTCCGGCGCCTCGGTGAGGGCCTCCTTGAGCGAACGGGCCGCGTGCAACACGCGGCGCAGGGCGGCATCCCCCGCCTCGCCGCCGAATCCTGCCTGCTCCAGGATCCACTGTGCCAGCAGGCGATCGATGTCGTCTCCGCCCAGCGCGGTGTCTCCCGCGGTGGCCAGGACTTCGAAGACTCCGCGGCTGAAACGCAGGATGGAGATGTCGAAGGTTCCGCCCCCCAGGTCATAGACGGCATGGATGCCCTCGGCGTCCTGGTCGAGCCCATAGGCGACGGCCGCTGCGGTGGGTTCGTTGAGCAGGCGCATGACTTCCAGACCGGCCAGCCGGGCGGCGTCCTTGGTGGCCTGGCGTTGGGCATCGTCGAAATAGGCCGGCACGGTGATGACCACGCCATCCAGTGGTCCGCCGAGGGCCGCCTCAGCCCGTGCCTTGAGCACTTTGAGGATCTCGGCGGAAACCTCCACCGGGCTCACCTCGCCCCGCCGGGTCCGCAGTCGCAACATGCCGCCCTCGCCTTGCACCAGGTCGTAGGGGAAACGATCCGCCAGGGTCTGCACGTCTTCCAGGCCGCGACCCATGAAACGCTTCACCGAGGCGATGGTGTTGAGGGGGGCTTTCACCGCCTCGGCGGCGGCCGCCTCCCCCACCAGGGGTTCCCCTTGGGGCGGGTAATGCACCACCGAGGGCAGCAGGCAGCGCCCTTGGGCATCCGGCAACACTTCCACGCGCCCGTCGCGCACCACCGCCACCAGGGAATTGGTGGTCCCCAGGTCGATACCGGCGGCGCGGCGGCGCGGCGGCGCCTGCGGGCTGCCTCCCGGCTCACTGATCTGCAACAAGGCCATCTATCCGATTCCAGTCTGCGTGTTTTCGTTGCGCGCCTGCGGCATATATCTATTTGCCTATCTATTTGCCGGCGCGGGCGCGTTCCTCCAGTTCTTCTTCCAGGCCCAGCGCTTCTTCCCGCAGGCGCTGGAGATAGGACAATTCGTGATAGCTGCGGCAGGCGGCCTCCCAGTCTTCCCGTCCCGATGCCAAGCGCTCGGCCAGCCCTTCGATCCCGGCCGCCCACCGGGCCTCGATTTCCTCGAGGAAGGCCGACAGCCGGGCCAGTCCTTCGGCCGCTTCCGGTGCCTGGCGAATGTCCTCCAGGGCCTCCCGCAGGGCCATCTGTTCGGCCAGAAAATCCGCGGCGACGTCCTGCCGCGTAGTGGGATCCAGGCCGTGCCGTTCCAGCAGGTAACGGGCCCGTCGCAGGGGATCCTTGAGGGTGCGGTAGGCCTCGTTGATAAGGGCCGCCCGTTCCAGCGCCAGGCGCCGTTCCCCCTCTCCGGCGGCACCGAAACGATCGGGATGCACCTGCCGCTGCAGCTCCCGATAGAGGGCATCGAGACGCTCGACGTCGATGGCGAAGACGGGGGGCAATCCGAACAAGGAAAAATAGTCGCGGTCTAAGGTGGTCGGCATCCCGTGCGTCATTCCATGGGACATTGTTCCATCGGACATCCTGAGGGACATTGCGCGGGCATGCCGGGCGGCCTTCCGAGTGCATTCGGCACGGCCATCATCGCCGCCGCTGCGAGCACCCGGCCCCGTCGCTCAGACGGTGAAGCTCTCGCCGCAGCCGCAGCTCTCCTTGACGTTGGGGTTGTTGAACTTGAACCCCTCGTTGAGCCCTTCCCGCGTGTAGTCCAGCTCGGTGCCGTCCAGATAGACCAGACTCTTGGGATCCACCGCCACCTTGACGTCGTGATCGACGAAGATCACGTCCTCGGGAGCCGGTTCGTCGAACACCTCCAGGACATAGGCCAGACCCGAACAGCCGGCGGTCTTCACGCCCACGCGGATGCCCTGCCCTTTGCCGCGCCGGGCGAGATAACGCTTGACGTGTTCGGCTGCGGCGGGCGTCAGGGTAATGGCCATGGTCGGTACGGATTGCTTCTGTTTCGATCGGGTATCTCCGGCATCGTCGTCTTCAATGGGGACGGCGGCGCGGGGATTCAACTGTTGCACTCCTGTCGCGGCGCCTCTCCCTGTGCCTGCTTGCGCTGGTAGTCGGCGATGGCCGCCTTGATGGCGTCCTCGGCCAGCACCGAGCAATGGATCTTGACCGGAGGCAGGGCCAGCTCCTCGGCGATCTCCGTGTTCTTGATGCGGGTCGCCTCTTCCAGGGTCTTGCCCTTGACCCACTCCGTGAGCAAAGAGCTGGAGGCGATGGCGGAGCCGCAGCCGTAGGTCTTGAACCGGGCATCCTCGATGACCCCCTGCTCGTTGACCTTGATCTGCAGTTTCATGACGTCGCCGCAGGCCGGCGCGCCCACCATGCCGGTACCCACGCTGGGATCGTTCTTGTCGAAGGATCCCACGTTGCGGGGGTTCTCGTAATGATCCAGAACCTTAGCGCTGTATGCCATGATGCGTTCTCCTCGATCTCTGTTCAGAATTCGAAGGGCATCGCGCAACAGGCGGCGTTCAATGCGCCGCCCATTGCACCTTGGACAGGTCGATGCCCTCTTTGTACATCTCCCACAAGGGCGACAGGTCGCGCAGCTTGGCCACCTTCTCGCGCACCGTCGCCACGGTGTAATCGATCTCCTCCTGCGTGGTATAGCGCCCGATGGTGAAGCGGATGGAACTGTGGGCCAGTTCGTCGTTGCGGCCCAGGGCGCGCAGCACGTAGGACGGCTCCAGACTCGCCGAGGTGCAGGCCGATCCCGAAGACACGGCCATGTCCTTCAAGGCCATGATCAGGGATTCGCCCTCGACGAAGTTGAAACTGACGTTGAGGTTGCCGGCCACCCGCCGCTCCAGGTCGCCGTTGACGTACACCTCCTCGATGTCCTTGATCCCGTTCCACAGGCGATTGCGCAACTGCAGGATGCGGGCGTTCTCCTGCGCCATCTCCTCGCGGGCGATGCGGAAGGCCTCCCCCATGCCGACGATCTGGTGGGTGGGCAAGGTGCCAGAGCGCATGCCGCGTTCGTGCCCGCCGCCGTGCATCTGGGCCTCCAGACGCACCCGCGGTTTGCGCCGCACGTACAGGGCGCCGACGCCCTTGGGACCATAGATCTTGTGTGCCGAGAAGGACATCAGGTCCACTTTCATGCGCTGCAGGTCGATCTCCACCTTGCCGGCGCTCTGGGCGGCATCGCAATGGAACAGCACTCCCCGCTCGCGGGTGATCTCGCCGATGGCCTCGATGTCCTGGATCACCCCGATCTCGTTGTTCACGTGCATGATGGACACCAGGATGGTGTCGTCGCGCAGGGCCTGTTGCAGCTTGTCCAGGTCCAGCAGGCCGTTGGGCTCCGGATCCAGATAGGTGACCTCGTAGCCCTCGCGCTCCAACTGGCGGCAGGCGTCCAGCACCGCCTTGTGTTCGGTCTTGCAGGTGACGATGTGGCGGCCCTTGTTGCGGTAGAAATGGGCCACACCCTTGATGGCCAGGTTGTCGGATTCGGTGGCCCCCGAGGTCCAGATGATCTCGCGCGGGTCGGCGTTTACCAGTGCCGCCACCTGGCGCCGGGCCTCTTCCACGGCCTCCTCGGCGCGCCAGCCGAAGACGTGGGAGCGGGAAGCCGGATTGCCGAAATTGCCGTCCAAGGTGAGACAGGCACACATCTTCTCCGCCACCCGGGGATCCACGGGCGTGGTGGCGGCATAGTCCAGGTAGATGGGCAGCTTGAGCCGCCCCTGCCGTGCTTCCCGCTCATTGTGTTGGTCCATGATCTCTGTCTCTCGTGCCATTGCTCTCGTCTCGATTGTCATAGAGGCGCCCATTGCAATGCCGGCTGCTGCAGTCCCGCCTCCAATCCGGCATCGCGGATCTCTTCCTCCAGCGCAGACACCAGGGCGTCCACGTCCGACGGCCGGTTGTCCGGTCCCAGGCTCACCCGAACGGCACAGCGGGCCTGTTCCGGATCCACCCCCATGGCCTGCAACACATGACTGGGCTCGCCCGTGCCGCTGCTGCAACTGGAACCGCTGGACACCGCGATGCCGCGCCGGTCGAGCTGCATCACCAGGGCCTCACCCTCCAGGCCGGGCACGGCCAGGCAAGTGGTGTTGGGCAGGCGCGGCGCCCGTTCGGCGAAGACGATCACCTGAGGAATGGCCTTCAGGCGTCCCTCCAGGCGCTTGCGCAGCGCTTGCATGCGCTCGCGACGGGCGGCGAGTTCCCGCCGCGCCAGCTCGGCGGCGGCCCCGAAGCCGACGATGGCAGCCACGTTCTCGGTGCCGGCGCGCAGCTCTTGCTCGTGCCCGCCGCCGTGCTGCAAAGGCTCCAGCGCCACACTTCGATCGAGTATGAGCGCGCCGGCACCTTTCGGTCCATTGAGCTTGTGGGCTGACAGGCTCATCATGTGCACGCCGCTGGCCTGGAAATCCAGCGCCACCTTGCCTGCCGCCTGGGCGGCGTCGCAATGCACCACTGCACCGGCCCGACGGGCCTCTTCGGCGATGGTCTCGACATCCTGCAATACGCCCGTCTCGTTGTTGGCATACATCACCGATACCAGACCCTGCATGGCCCGGCGGGGCTGGGTCCGCGTCCAGGCCGCCAGCCCTTCCTCGAGGGTCTCGGGCGTCACGCGCCCGTCCCCGTCCACCGCCAGGCAGGCCACCTGCACCCCCCGGCGGGCCAGCGCGCGGGCCGGCGCCAGCACGGAGGCATGTTCCACAGCACTCACCGCCAGCCAGGGCCGAATGGCCGCAGCCGCCCAGCCTTTCAAGGCCAGATTGTTGGCCTCCGTGGCCCCGCTGGTGAAGATCACCTGGCTGGGATGGGCGTTCACCAGCGCCGCCACTTGCTCGCGGGCACGCTCCAGCGCATCCCGAACCAGCCTGGCCTGGCGGTGCAGCCCCGAAGGGTTGGCGTACAAGGAATCGGACCGGGTATCGAGGAAGGGCGCCATGGCCGCTCGCACGGATTCTGCCAGCGGCGTGCTCGCATTGTGATCCAGATAGATCGTCATGGGCTCCGGTCTCGGTCCTCCTCCGGTGTAAAAAAAACTGGCAAGCGGGCGGGCCGCATTACTGGTTGTAGCCCTCCGCCACCACAGCCGCCACCACGGGCTGGCCCTTCTGCTTGCTGTCCTGGCGCATGCTGACCTCGCGTGTGAAACGCCGCTCCACCAGATCCCCGAGACTGATGCTGTTCAGGAAGTTGTAGATCTGGTTGCTGAGGTCCGTCCACAACTCGTGGGTGAGACAGGGTTCGTCGTCCTGGCAGTTGCCCAGGCCGCCGCAGCGACGGATGTCGATCTGCTCGTTGATGGCCTCGATCACCTCGGCCACTGCGATATCCTTGGCGGGCCGGCTCAGGCGGTAGCCACCGCCGGGGCCGCGGGCGCTGTCCACCAGACCCTGGCGACGCAATTTGGCGAAGAGCTGCTCCAGATAGGAAAGGGAAATGCCCTGCCGCTGTGAAATGTCAGCCAGCGGTACAGGACTGTCCTGCGCGTGGAGTGCAAGATCCAGCATGGCAGTAACCGCGTAACGTCCCTTGGTTGTGAGTTTCATGATGCACGCATACCCCTGGTTTTCGTTCAATCACGTTCGTATTCTACAAACCTGATCAAAATAGTCAACTATTCTTCTGACTATCTTTGTCAGGATTGCCCCCTTCGTTGATCACGTTCTCTACGCGATCCTTCGCGATATCCTTAGCATTTTCCTCCTTTTTAAAGGGTTGTTCAACAGAATCAATTTCATACACCTCCAGTTCGGGCAGGGGCGCAGTGTCCACGCGCCCCCCCAGACGATGCAGCTCCACCTGCATCTGTTCTATTTTCTGATCCATGAGATGGATATGGTCCAACAAGCAATTGACCGCCCGGGCCACGGGGTCAGGCATGTCGCTGGTGGCCCCATAGGCGTCGAAGCCGATCTTCTTGGCGAAGGCTTTGCGACTGCGGTCCCGCTCGCTACGCGCAGGACCAACGATGTGGCCCGGCACGCCCACCACGGTAGCTCCGGCAGGCACGTCCTTGACCACCACGGCATTGGAACCGATGCGCGCACCTTCCCCCACGGTGATGGGCCCCAAAATCTTGGCCCCCGCACCCACTATGACATTGTCCCCCAGCGTGGGATGGCGCTTGCCCTTCTCCCAGCTCGTGCCGCCCAGAGTGACACCGTGGTAGAGCGTGCAGTCGTCGCCGATCTCCGCCGTCTCGCCGATCACCACCCCCATGCCGTGATCGATGAAGAAACGCCGGCCGATGCGCGCCGCCGGATGGATCTCGATGCCGGTGAGCCAGCGGGCCAGGGTGGAGAGCAGGCGCGCCAGCCACTTCAGGCCCCGGCGCCAGAGGGCGTGGCTGAGCCGATACAGCATCAAGGCATGGATGCCGGGATAGGTGGTGACCACCTCGAACGCGTTGCGCGCCGCTGGGTCACGTTCGAACACACATTGGACATCTTCTCGGATTCTGTCGAACATCTCCACAACCTCTCGTGCGCGTACGCCGCGCCGTGTGGGCCGCCCGCCTTCACAGCAGATAAATGGCGGATACAGGTGGCGATGGCAGGGCGCCCTCCATCGAAATTCGATTCCTCACTGCGATTTTAGTTTATCGATCCGGCAACGACACGATGTTACCGGTCATAGCAGGCTGTTGAAATTCGCTCAGGCGAGTGCGCGAGAAGGCGAAAATGACCGAAAAAAGCGCAGCTTACGAATAGTAAACGAACATTTCGAGGCCATTTTCAACATTGGATCGCGCCGCGCGAGTAGAATTAACAGCGCAATAGTTGTCTTCTTCTCTTCGCCTTGCCCTCCTCTCACGCCTCGCCATCTTTGCGCCCAGCGAGCTGGCGTTCCACGGCGGTGAGGATCCCGCGCAGAATGTTCATCTCGATGGCATCCGGCTGCGCGCGATGGTAGAGGCGGCGCAGGCGCCGCATGAGCTGCCGGGGCTGAGCCGGGTCCAGGAATTCCACCGCCACCAGGACGCGTTCCAAATGTGCATAGAAACGTTCCATCTCTCCGGCGGTCACGGATTCACGCCGCTGCCGGGGGAAATCCACCGCACCCTCCCGCTCCAGATAGGCCAGGAACAATTCGTAGGTCATCACCTGCACGGCAGCGGCCAGATTCAAGGAAGGAAAATCGGGCACCGTGGGAATGGTCACCTGCACGTGGCAGCGATCCAGTTGCTCGTTGCTGAGCCCGGAATGTTCGGGGCCGAACAGGATAGCGGCGGGCAAGGGGCGCTCCCCGCAGGCCAGCGCCCGGGCCATGTCTCGGGGACCGGCGACAGGCATCTCCAGGCTGCGCTGGCGGTTGCTGGTCCCCACCACCAGACGGCAATCCGCCACGGCCTCGTTAACAGAGGACACCATCCGCGCCGCGGCCAGCAGATCGTCCGCGCCCGAGGCCCGGGCCGTGGCATCGGCATGCGGGAAGACGCGCGGGCGTACCAGGGTCAGGTGGCCGAGTCCCATGGCCTTCATGGCCCGGGCCACAGCCCCGATGTTGCCGGGATGAGTGGTCTCCACCAGGACGATATGAATCTGGGACAACATGTCTTGAAGATACCACGAAGCGCGGCCTGAAGTGGGACCTGAGAAAAACGGCTAAAAAAACAGGCGGCAGCGGGCCTGAAATTCTGCTATCCTGTGCCGCCCGCCCGGACACGGGCCCTGAAGAACCCGCCCTGAGAACCTGACAGGCGCGGAACGACACCATTCGGCAACGAGACCATGCACCCGATCCTGAACATCGCCATCAAGGCGGCCCGCAACGCCGGCCGCATCATCGTGCGCCATCTGGACCACGTGGGCCAGCTCAACGTCTCCACCAAAGGCCGCAACGACTTCGTCAGCGAAGTGGATCACCTCGCCGAGGCCGAAATCGTGCGTACCATCCGCAAGGCCTATCCCGCCCATGGCATCCTGGCGGAGGAGAGCGGCCATCGCCACGGTGACGAATATCTGTGGATCATCGATCCCCTGGACGGTACCACCAACTTCCTGCACGGCTTCCCCCAGTTTGCCGTGTCCATCGCCCTGCTGCGCAAGGGCCGCCTGGATCAGGGCGTAGTCTACGACCCCCTGCGCAACGAGATCTTTTCGGCCAGCCGCGGCACCGGCGCCTTTCTCAACGACAAGCGCATTCGCGTGAGCGGCGCCAAGACCCTGGAAGGCGCGCTGCTGGGCACCGGATTTCCTTTCAAGAGCCAGGAACGCCTGGACCTCTACCTGCGCACCTTCGCCAGCCTGCTGCGCCAGACCGCCGGTATCCGCCGTGCGGGATCCGCGGCATTGGACCTGGCCTATGTGGCCGCCGGCCGCCTGGACGGCTTCTGGGAACTGGGCCTGAGCTGCTGGGACATGGCCGCCGGCGCCCTGCTGGTGCAGGAGGCCGGGGGCCTGGTGAGCGACTTCGAAGGCGGTGACGATTATCTGGAATGCGGCGACATCGTGGCCGGCAGCCCGCGCGTCCATCAGGCCCTCCTGGAGGACCTGCGCCCCTATCTACAGGAAGAACCGACCCGGCGCACGAGGTAACGCGGCGCCGCCCGCCTGCTTGGTGCCTCTTGGCTCCTGCTTGGTGAATGCACACGCGGCGAACGGTTGCATTTTCCCGGCGATCGGGACATGCTTTAGCGCTTTGACCGCTACTGACATGAAACTGGACGCCCGTGGTGAATGAACCTGAACTGCCGCTCCTAGTAGAACCCGAACAGCTGGCCCAACGGCTGGACAATTCCCGCATCCTGGTGGTGGACGTGTCGGATGCGCCCATCTATGCCCGCCATCACCTCTCCGGTGCCATCCGTCTGGAATACAGCCGGCTGCTCGCCAGTCGCCCGCCGGTCATGGGCTTGCTGCCGGAATCCGAAGCCCTGTCCGCCACCCTGTCGGCCATCGGCCTGACGCCGGAGACCCATGTGGTGGCTTACGACAACGAGACCAACAACAAGGCCTGTCGCTTCCTCTGGACCTTGGACGTGGCCGGACACAGGCATTTCTCCCTGCTCGATGGCGGCTTGAAGGCCTGGCAGGCGGCGGGACTGCCGGTGGACGGCAAACCCCGCCTGGTCACACCCACGAACTACCGAGTGCAATACTCCAGCGAACACTGTGCCGACAAGGCCTACATCCTCGCCCATCTGGACGATCCCGGCGTGGTGATCCTGGACACCCGTTCCCCGGCAGAATACGCCGGCAACGACCGCCGCGCCGCTCGCGCCGGACACATCCCCGGAGCGGTGAACGTGGAATGGACCCAGGCCATCGACCGCCAGCACCACATGCGATTCAAACCCGCGGAGGAGTTGCGCGCCCTCTACACCGGTGCCGGCGTCACCCCCGACAAGGAAATCATCGTCCATTGCCAGACCCACCAGCGCTCCTCCCACACCTATATCGTGCTCAAATCCCTGGGCTATCCGCGCCTCAAGGGATACCCCGGTTCCTGGTCCGAATGGGGTAACGACCCCGACACGCCCATCGAGACCGGCTAGCCTCGGCCCCGCCGTGGACAGCTCCGCCCCCCCACCTGCCGCCAAACGCGAGACCGGACGGGTCGCGACTCCGAATTCGCGTGGTGACCGCGCCTCGGGGCGCCCGTCCCACACGCCCATGATGCAGCAATACCTGCGCATCAAGCGCGAGTATCCGGACATGCTGCTGTTCTACCGTATGGGAGACTTCTACGAGCTGTTCTACGAGGACGCGCGCCGCGCCGCAGAATTGCTGGACATCACCCTCACCACACGCGGGCAGTCCGCGGGTGAACCCATTCCCATGGCCGGGGTTCCCGTCCATGCGGTGGACGGGTATCTCGCCCGCCTGGTGGCCCTGGGCGAATGCGTGGCCATCTGCGAGCAAGTGGGCGACCCGGCCGCGAGCAAGGGGCCGGTGGAACGCAAGGTAGTGCGCATCGTCACGCCCGGCACGGTCACGGACGAGGCCCTGCTGGAAGAGCGCCGCGACAATCTCCTGTGTGCCGTGCAGCAGTCCGGCGAGCGCTACGGCATCGCGGCGCTCGATCTCAGCAGCGGCCGCTTCACCGTGCAGGAGGTACAAGGCGTCCAGACGCTCCACGACGAACTGGAACGCCTGCGACCGGCCGAGCTGCTGCTCAGCGAGGAGGCCCCCTGCCGCGACGAATTGGCGCAGCGCCGCGGCCTGCGCCTGCTGCCGCCCTGGCACTTCGACGAGGAGACGGCCGCGCGCCTGTTGTGCGAGCAATTGGGCACCCGCGACCTGCGTGGCTTCGGCTGTGAAGGCCTGCCCCTGGCCGTGGCGGCCGCCGGCTGCCTGCTGCAATACGCCCGGGAGACCCAGCGTACCGTGCTGCCGCACATTCACGCCCTGCGGGTGGAGAACCGGGACGAGACCCTCATCCTGGACGCGATCACGCGCGCCAACCTGGAACTGGACACCAAGCTCGGCGGCGGCCGCGAACACACCCTGCTCTGGGTCATGGACCGCACCGCCAACCCCATGGGCGGCCGCCTGCTGCGGCGCTGGATCCATCAGCCCTTGCGGGACCGCCGGATCCTGCGGCAACGCCTGCAGGCCATCGACCAGTTGTTGGAGTCGGGCCTACATGCCCTCGTCCACGACACCCTGCGCGGCATGGGCGACCTGGAGCGCATCCTCGCCCGCGTGGCCCTCCAGTCGGCACGCCCCCGGGACCTGGCCCTGCTGCGCGACGGCCTGGCCGCCCTGCCGGCACTCATCCAGGAACTGGGCACCCTGGACTCCCCCTTGCTGGCGCGCCTGCGCGCGGCTCTGGGCCCCTTCCCGGACGAGCAGGACCTGCTCCAGCGGGCGGTGGTGGAAAACCCGCCGGTGCTGATTCGTGACGGCGGCGTCATCGCCCCGGGCTACGACCCGGAACTGGACGAACTGCGCAGCCTGAGCGCAGACGCCAGCCGCTTCCTGCTGGAACTCGAGGCCCGCGAGCGCGAGCGCACCGGCATCGCCAATCTCAAGGTGGGATACAACCGGGTGCACGGCTATTACATCGAAGTGAGCCGCAGCCAGGCGGATCAGGTGCCCACGGAATACATGCGCCGCCAGACCCTCAAGGGCGCGGAACGCTACATCACCCCGGAGCTGAAGACCTTCGAGGACAAGGTACTCAGCGCTCGGGAGCGGGCCCTGGCCCGCGAGAAAGCCCTCTACGAGGCATTGCTGGAGCGCTTGCGCCCGGCACTGCGCGGCCTGCAGGCCTGCGCCGCGGCCCTGGCGGAGCTGGACGTGCTGGCCAATCTGGCGGAGCGCGCCCAGAGCCTGGGCCTCAACCCGCCGGAACTGCGCGAGGAACCCGGCCTGTACATCGAGGGCGGCCGCCATCTGGTGGTGGAGCAAGTGCAGGACGCCCCCTTCGTGCCCAACGACTGCCGCCTGGACGAGCAGCAGCGCATGCTCATCATCACCGGCCCCAACATGGGGGGCAAATCCACCTACATGCGCCAGACCGCCCTCATCGTCATCCTCGCCGGCATCGGTAGCTACGTACCGGCGCGGCGGGCGGTGATCGGTCCCATCGACCGCATCTTCACCCGCATCGGCGCCGCGGACGAACTCGCCAGCGGCCGTTCCACCTTCATGGTGGAGATGACCGAAACCGCCAACATCCTCCACAACGCCACCGAACACAGTCTGGTGCTCATGGATGAGATCGGCCGCGGCACCAGCACCTTCGATGGGCTCTCCCTGGCCTGGGCCTGTGCCCTCCATCTGGCCCGTGACATCCGCGCCTATACGCTGTTCGCCACCCACTACTTCGAACTCACCGCCCTGCCCGAACAGGTGCCGGGCATCGCCAACGTCCATCTGGAGGCCGCCGAACACGGTGAGGGCATCGTCTTCCTGCACAGCGTCAAGGACGGCCCCGCCAACCAGAGTTACGGCCTCCAGGTGGCCGCCCTGGCGGGTATTCCCCGCAGCGTGATCGCCGAGGCCAAGGCCCGACTGCGGCAACTGGAAGAGCGCTCGGAGGCGGATACCGGCCCCCAGCTGTCTCTCTTCCAACCGCGCCCTGCCCGCCCAGCCGATCCGCCCGCGCCTTCCCCCGACCCCCTGCGCGAGGCCCTGGCACGACTCGACCCGGACAGCCTCACCCCGCGCCAGGCCCTGGAACACCTCTACCGGCTGAAAGAACTGGAAGCTTCTCAATCCACATCCCGGCCAGATGACCACCTCTGATATCTGACATCTGACGTCTGGCATCTGATCTGGTATTTCCCCGCCGTTCGTGATTAACATATGCGCCAGTAACCGGACCACAGGAGAGGCACCATGACTTTCGTCGTCACCGAAGAATGCATCAAATGCAAGTACACCGATTGTGTGGAAGTCTGCCCCGTGGATTGCTTCCACGAGGGGCCCAACTTCCTGGTCATCGACCCGGACGAATGCATCGATTGCACCCTGTGTGAACCCGAATGCCCGGTGGAGGCCATCCACCCGGAGGACGACGTGCCCGAAGACCAGCTCGATTTCATCCAGCTCAACGCCGAGCTGGCCAAGATCTGGCCGGTGATCACGGAGAAGAAGGATCCCTTGCCCGATGCCGACGAGTGGGCCAAGGTGAAGGACAAGCGCCAATACCTGGAGCGCTGAGCCCGTACAGGATCACAAGACACACCGGCGAACCACCACGACTACGGCCGTTTCGCATATCATCGATCCCCCCATCGACACGGATCCTGTCATCTATCGGCTTCCCTGGGGCGCGGACCTGCCCGCCGTATTGGCCCGGTGCCTGATCGCACAACAGCACTCCCGGCTGCCCGATCTCGGCCATTGCGTAGTGCTGCTGCCGGAGGGCACGGCGGTACCCCAGCTGCGCAGCCGCCTGCTGGAGGCCGCAGAAGCCCGTGGGTTCGGTGGCCTGCTGGGCCCGCGATTCACCACCTTGCCCGCCTGGCTGGACGACTTCCTGCCGGAGACCCGCCCGCGCCCTTCGCCCGAGGCCCGTGAACTCCTGCTGATCGAGGCCTTGCAGCGCCATCCCGACCTGTGCGGGCCCGGCGGTCCCTGGACCTTGGCCGCCAGTCTCCTGGAGCTGTTCGACGAGCTGGCGGCCGCCGCCTGTACCTTGCCTGCGGACGAGCAGGCCTTCCTGGAGACCCTGCGCCGGGGCTATGCCCTCGACCCCGCGCGCGCCCGGCGGCTCGAACCCCTGTCCCGTGAAGCGGCGCTGGTACACCGCCTGTGGCAAGCCTGGCAGGTCCAACTCGAGGAGGAAGGCCTGTGCGATCCCCAGCGCAGTTACGGCGAGCGCCTGGCGGCCAGCCTGGACAGATTGTCCCAAACCCCGCATCAATCCCTGCATTTCTACCTTGCGGGTGTCTGGCCCCTGCGGGCGGCCGAAGCCCGCTGGCTGCACGCCCTGCTCGGGCGAGGGCGCCTGACCTGGCTGCTCCAGGGCCGGGACAGCCTGGCAGTCTGCACCGATCATGCCCCCTTGCTGGCCATTCCAGTGGTTTCCCTCGAGGGAGCGGATTCGGAAGCGGACGATTTCGGCCGTTTCCTGGACAGCGTATTCGCCCTGTCCCAACCGCACGGCCCCTCGGATACGGGCACCGGTGCGGACGAATCCCGCCCGAGCCTCCATCCAAACCCGGAGCAGCGCCCAGACCAAAACCTGGACCAGAGCCTGAATCGGCGTGCCCGGGCCTTCGCCCGCGCCTATCCCCGAAGTCCCGCCCGCGCAAGACTCCTGTGTTACGCGGCCCGCGACCCCGAGGACGAGGCCCGGGCCGTGGAACTGCAGGTACGGCGCTGGCTGCTGGCCGGTAAGGCGCACATCGGCATCGTCTGCGAGGACCGGCGCCTGGCCCGCCGCGTGCGCGCCCTGCTGGAGCGTGCCGGCGTCCCGCTCCAGGACCACGCGGGTTGGGCCCTGTCCACCAGCCGCGCCGCCGCCACCGTGGAACGCCTGCTCCAGTGCGCGGAGGAAGACTATGCCCACGAGCCCATGCTGGACCTGCTCAAATCCCCCTTTCTCTTTCCCGATCTGGAGCGGGACGAGCGCCTGCACCGCGTCCATCGCCTGGAGCGGGACATCATTCTCCACGAAAACGTGGGGCGGAACCTGGACCGCTACCGGCGCCATCTCGCCCTCCGTTGTGAGCGGTTGCAAGCGGTCCAAGGCCAGGCCGCGCAGCAGGTGAAACGCAAGCTGGACGCGCTGCTGGACCGCCTGGAAGCGGCCTGTGCCCCGTTGCAGGCGGTGGCGGACGGCCGGAGCCGTCCGGCCCTGCGCTATCTGGATGCCTTGGATGCCGCCCTTGAGGCCTGCGGCCTGCAGCACACCCTGGAAGCGGACGCGGCCGGCATCGTGGTCCTGGACACCCTGGCGGCCTTGCGCCGGGCCGCCGGCGGCTGCGATCTGCACCTGCGCTGGATCGAGTTCCGGATCTGGCTGGGTCGCGCCCTGGAGAACGCCAGCTTCATCCCGCCGCAGACCGGCGGCGGCAGCGGTGGCGTGCATCTGATCGCCCTGTCCCAGAGCACGCTGCTACGCTTCGACGCCCTGATCCTCGCCGCCGCCGACGCCACCCGCCTGCCCGGTGCGCCGCCCGCCGATCCGTTCTTCAACGACGCCGTTCGCACCGAACTGGGCCTGCCGTCCCGCCGGCGACAACGGCAGCTCCGCTTCCTGCAATTCCGCAGACTCCTGGAGAGCGCCCCCTGCGTACTGCTCACGCATCGCCTGCAGGAGGAAGACAACCCCCTGCCCGCCAGTCCCTGGGTAGAGCTGTTGAACACCTTCCACCGCCTCGCCTACGGCCATCCCCTGGACGGCGACGGCCTGGAGGCATTGTTGCGCGACCCGGCCACCGAAGTGGTCTGGCGAGACGGCCCGGCACCCGCTCCGGCGCGCATGCCCCGCCCTCCCGCCGTGCCGGAACTGCTGCCGCGCCATTACACGGCGGCGAGTTACCAATGTCTGGTGGATTGTCCCTATCGATTCCATGCCGCCCACTGCCTGGAACTCGCGGCCCCGGAACGCATCCGCGAGGCGCTGGAAAAGGCGGACTACGGGGCCAGGATCCACCGTATCCTGGAACGCTATCACGATCCAAAGGCACCCCGTGACGGCGAACTGCGCCGCGGCGCGCTGGGCGAGGCCCTCCAGACGCTGGAACGGCTGAGCTACGAGGAGTTCCGGCGCGACCTGGAGGACAACGTCCTCCATCGCGGCTGGTTGCGGCGCTGGCTGGACAAGTTGCCCGAGTATCTGAAATGGCAGGAGCGGCGCTGCCGCACCTGGCACATCACCGCCGTGGAACACACCGCCGAACGGCAGGTGGAAACCGCGGGCCCCGGACAGGCACCCGTGGTGCTCCAGGTGGCTGGCCGCCTCGACCGGCTCGAACGCCAAGGCGACCAGTATGCCATCGTGGACTACAAGACGGGTTCGGTGCCGAAGCGGGAAGAGGTCCTGGCCGGCGAGGCCGTGCAACTGCCTTTCTATGCCCTCCTCGCCCAAGTTCCCGTCAGGGAGGTCCTGTACCTGAGACTGGACGGCGACCGGATCAAGGACGACTCCCGCCTGGAGGGCGAGGAGCTGGCCCACTTGCAGGCGGCCACCCTGAGCCGCCTGGCGGAACTCCACCGGCAATTGCAGGCCGGCGCGGCCCTGCCCGCCTGGGGGGACGACGGGGTCTGCCGTTATTGCCCCATGAGCGGCCTGTGCCGCAGGCAGGCCTGGATCGCGCCTGAACCGGGAACTGAATCGGAGATTGAGCGGGGGATTGAACGGGGGATTGAACGGGGAGAAAAGCCCCCGGCTCCGGATGCGGAGGCAGGCCGGCCATGACGCAGGCGTCCTCTCCCGCCCTCCAGGCCGCCGATCCCCGGCTCCACGTCACGGTGCGGGCCTCGGCCGGTACCGGCAAGACCTGGCTGCTGGTGTCGCGCCTGGTGCGCCTGCTGCTGTCTGGGGCGTCCCCCGAGAACATCCTGGCGGTGACTTTCACCCGCAAGGCGGCGGCGGAGATGGAACAGCGCCTGCGCGAACGCCTCGCCGGCTACCTGGAACTGGACGACGAAGGACTGGACCGTGCCCTGGATGCGCTGGGATTGATTCCTGAACCGAAGGGGCAACCCGCGGCTCGGCGGGAGGCGCTGCGCGCGCGCGCCCGGCATCTGCTGGAATCCCTCCTGCTCGCCGAACATCCCCTGCGCATCACCACCTTCCATGCCTTCTGCCAGGACGTGTTGCGCCGCTTTCCCTTCGATGCCGGGGTGGCGCCGGGTTTCGAAGTGGTGGAGAGCGAGCGCCTGTTGATGGCCGAGGCCTGGGAGGCCCTGGTGAGCGCCGCCACCGCCGATCCCGGGCAACCGGCGAGCAAGGCCCTGCAGACCCTGCTAGATGCCTACGGCAATCTCGAGATCCCGCGCCGGGCGCTGTACCGCTTCCTCGATCTGCGCAGCGACTGGCTGGCCTTCACCGACCCCAATGGAATCGAACCCGGTGCAGTCGAATCCAGTACAGGGGCGGGCGATCCCGTGGACCACGCCCTGGCGCGCCTGCAGGCCTTCCTGGAGCTGGACCAGGAGGGGCGCGGGGATGGACAAGGAAATGCCACCGGTGGCTTCATCCCGGTACCGGGACCCAAGCAGCGTGCCTGGCTGGAAGAGTTCGCCTCCCTGCTGGAACGCCACACCGCTTCCAGCTACCAGCAGCGTGCCCAACACATCCAGGATCTAATCCGGGATCTATCGGCTGCGGAGCCCTGGCCGGACTCGGCGCTGAATGAGCTGGCAGAAATCCTTTTCACCAATCAAGGGAGCCCCCGCATCAAGGCCAGTAAGGCCCTGGCCGGCTCGCTGGGCGCGGCCGGTATGGAACGCCTGCTAGAACTGCAAAGCCTGCTGGGCAAAGCCGTCCGGGAAGCCCTGGACCTCCAGCGGCGCCGGTACACCCTGGAATTGAACGGCGCCTGGTATCGGGCGGGCTACGCCCTGTTGCAACATTACCAGCGCCTCAAGACCGAACGCCGCCTGTTGGATTTCGCCGATCTGGAATGGCACACCTACAAGCTCCTGCACCACAGCGACCATGCCCTCTGGGTGCAGTACAAGCTGGACCGGCGTATCGACCACCTGCTGGTGGACGAATTCCAGGACACCAACCCCACCCAGTGGGGCCTGCTCCTGCCCTTGCTCGAAGAACTGGCCGCCGGCGAGTCTCAACGCCCGCGCAGCGTCTTCCTCGTAGGCGACGTGAAGCAGTCCATCTACCGCTTCCGCAGGGCCAATCCCTATCTGTTCGACGCCGCCACCACCTGGATGAAAGACCGGTTGCAGGCCCACACCACCCGCCTCGACCGATCCTGGCGTTCGGCACCCGCCGTCATCGACTTCGTCAACCGGGTCTTCCGGGAGGGTCCCCTGGGCGAGGAGCTGGGGGACTTTCCGGAACACCACACCCACCTCGAAGGCCTGTGGGGCCGGGTGGAGCTGCTACCCCTGGCCGAGCCGACCGCAGGAGCACCGGACGGCGCCGTGCCCTGGACAGAATCCGATCGCACAGAATCCGATGCCGAATCTGGAGCAGGGATCCCATTGCGCTATCCCCTGCTCCAGCCGCGCGCGGGCCCTGGCGAGGCACCCCATTATCTGGAAGGCCGCATCATCGCCGCCCGCATCCGGCAAATGATCGAGACCGGGATCATTCTCGGCAAAGGGACTTCCGCACATCCAATCGGTTACGGCGACATCATGATCCTGGTTCGCAAGCGTGAGCCGGTCCGACACTACGAGCGCGCCTTGCGGGAAGCGGGCATCCCCTATCTGGGAAGCGGCAAATCCACCCTGCTGGACTGTCTGGAAATCCAGGATCTAGTGTCGTTGCTGGACACCCTGGTCACGCCTTTCAACGATCTGGCGCTAGCCAACGTGTTGCGTTCGCCCCTGTTCCAGTGCAGCGACGAAGAACTGGTGACCCTGGCCAAGCTGGCACGCCCCAAGGATCGTTCCTGGTTCGAGGCCCTGCAGGCGGCGGCCGGCGGCGGGAAGTTGCCGGAGAGACTGGAACGGGCGGCGCGCCTGCTCGGTGACTGGCACCGGTTGGCAGATCGGATTCCCGTACACGATCTACTGGATCGCATCTATTGCGAGGCGAACGTACTGGGCAGCTATGAAAGTGGTTTTCCGCCGCATCTGCGGGTACGCGCCCGCGCCAACCTGCAGCGGTTCATGGCCCTGGCCCTGGAAGTGGACAGCGGCCGCTATCCCAGCCTGCCTCACTTCTTGAACAGAATCAGGGCGTTGGAGACACATGACGAGGAAGCACTCGAAGAATCTAAAACCCCGCCGTCCAGTGAAGGCGCGGTACGCATCCTGACCATCCATGCGGCGAAGGGCCTGGAGGCCCCGGTGGTCTTCCTGGCCGACACCTCCCGCGCGCAGCGCGCGAACCAAAACCCTCACGTCCTGCTGGACTGGCCGGCCGGGGAGGAGCGCCCGCGCGCCCTGCTGCTGGCACCGCCCAAGGAAGAACGCGACAGCCGCACGCAAGCGCTGTACGAAACGCTGGCCAGGGAAGAACAGCGGGAAGAGACGCGCCTGCTCTACGTGGCCCTCACCCGGGCCCGCCAGTGGCTGGTGATCACCGGCAGCCGCGACCGCCGGGGCAGGGCCGGCGGCTGGTACACCGCATTGGCCGAACGCCTGGGAGACGCCGAAGCCATCGCTCGCGAGGGCTGGCAGGACGAATCCGGGATCCCGCCGGAGGCGGCGGCGCCGGCACCCCCGCCCCCGGCCC
>WFNO01000098.1 GCA_015488555.1 Gammaproteobacteria bacterium | reverse complement strand
TAACATTGAGTAGATCCCAAAACGGGGTGTTGTAAGACACCGAAATGGGGTGTAACACGTTCCGCAGCGAATCGCTCAGATTTTTCTGATTCGCTTGCGGGTTTGCTTGTTTTATATTACCCCCATTTCCCGCAGGGCTGAACATGGGTTGGTGTTTCTACGCAGGGAGGCGCATGCATGGATGCTCGTTCTTCTCACTCCACCGAACTTTCTTCTCCTTTTTTACGCCGGGTGCAGGCGGCCATTCGGGTGAGGCATTACAGTATACGCACCGAGCGGGCCTATCTGGGTTGGATTCGCCGTTTCATTCTGTTCCATGGCAAGCGCCATCCACAGCAGATGGGTGGGCGGGAGGTGGCACGGTTTCTCACGTATCTGGCCGTGGAGCGGCGGGTTTCTCCGGCCACGCAGAATCAGGCGCTCAATGCCTTGAATTTTCTCTATCGCGTGGTCCTGGAGCGCCCGCTGGGTGAGCTGGAGGGTATGGTGCGTGCGCGCAAGCCGAAGCGCTTGCCGGTGGTGCTCACGCGCGAGGAGGTGCGCGCGTTGTTACGGGAGATGGATGGTCCGTATTGGCTTCCCGCCTGTCTGCTGTACGGTTCGGGTTTGCGTCTGATGGAATGCCTGCGCTTGCGGGTGATGCATCTGGACTTCGAGCATCGCGCCATTCAGGTGATCGATGGCAAGGGGGCCAAGGACCGGGTGGTGGTGTTGCCCGACGAGTTGATCCAGCCGCTGCGCCGCCATCTGGCCATGGTCAAGGCCTTACACGACAAGGACCTGGCCGATGGTTTCGGTGAGGTTTACCTGCCCTATGCCCTGGCTCGGAAGTATCCTCGGGCGGCGAAGGCCTGGTGCTGGCAATATGTGTTTCCGGCACGTTGCCGCAGTGTGGATCCGCGCAGTGGTGTAATGCGCCGCCATCATTTGGATGAGAAGGGTTTGCAACGGGCATTGCAGCGGGCCTTGCGCCGCGCGGGTATCGAGAAACCCGCCAGTTGCCACACTTTGCGCCATTCCTTTGCGACGCATTTGCTGGAGCGGGGGATGGACATCCGCACGGTGCAGGAGCAGTTGGGGCACAAGGATCTGCGGACGACGCAGATCTATACGCACGTGTTGCAACGCGGCGGGAACGCCGTGCGCAGTCCGCTGGCGGACTTGGCCCTGGACGAGGCGCCTGTGGGCCCTGATCAGAAATCGCGGCCGAAAGCCTGCCGGTAGCGGTCTTTGAATTCCTCCATGGTGAAATGGTGGTTCTGGGTACCGTGGTGTTCGATCTTGATGGCGCCCATGAGCGAGGCGATGCGGCCCGTGGTCTCCAGGTCCAGGCCTTTCATGAGCCCGTAGAGCAGGCCGGCGCGGTAGGCGTCGCCGCAGCCGGTGGGATCGCAGACGGCGCGCGGTGGTGCTGGGGGGATGTCGATTTCGTGCTGCGCGGTGTAGATGCGCGAGCCCTTGGCGCCGCGGGTGATGAACACGGCTTGCACGTGCTCGGCCATCTCATGGGGCGACAGCCCGGTGCGTTCCTGGAACAACTCTGCTTCGTAGTCGTTGACGGCGAGCCAGGTGGCCTTGTCCAGGAAGGCGCGCAGGTCTTCGCCGTCGAACATGGGCAGGCCCTGGCCGGGATCGAAGATGAAGGGGATGCCCAGTTCGTGGAACTGCTGGGCATGTTCCACCATGCCTTCGCGGCCGTCCGGGGAGACGATGCCGATGGTGACGCCTTCGGCGTCGCTCACCTTGTTCTCGTGGGCCAGCCCCATGGCACCGGGATGGAAGGCGGTGATCTGGTTGTCGTCCATGTCGGTGGTGATGTAGGCCTGGGCGGTGTAGGCCTCCTCGAACACCTTGATGTGGCGGCGGCTGATGCCGCACTCGTCCAGCCAGCGGGCATAGGGCTCGAAGTCTTTGCCCACGGTGGCCATGGGCAGGCCGTCTCCGCCCAGCAGTTTCAGGTTGTAGGCGATGTTGCCGGCGCAGCCGCCGAATTCGCGGCGCATCTCGGGGACCATGAAGGAGACGTTGAGCATGTGCACCTTGTCCGGCAGGATGTGATTCTTGAAATAGTCCGGGAAGACCATGATGGAATCGTAGGCCATGGAACCGCAGATGAGTGCCGTCATCGTTTTTCCTCTCTATACCCGTTCGTACACTATTCCCGCTTTTCTGCTGTCTCTTCCCACACCAGGTCCAGTTCGCGTGCCGCGCGCACGTCGTCCAGGCGCCGCACCGGCAGGGTGTGCGGTGCCGTCTTGACCACCTCGGGACTGGTCTCGGCCTCGCGCTGGATGGCGCTCATGGCGGCGACGAAGGCATCCAGGGTGTCCTTGTCCTCGGTCTCGGTGGGCTCGATGAGGAAGCACTCCGGGACCAGCAGGGGAAAATAGGTGGTAGGGGCGTGCAGGCCGTGGTCCAGCAGGCGCTTGGCGAAGTCCATGGCGTTGACGCCCAGTTCCTTGGCCTGGCGCTTGAGGGTGATGATGAACTCGTGGGTGGCGCGGCGCTCGGGGAAGGCGGGTTCGAAGCCGGCCGCGCGCAGGCGCGCCAGGAGATAGTTGGCATTGAGGGTGGCGTACTCGGCCACCCGTCCCATCCCCTCGCGTCCCAGCAGGCGGGCATAGACATAGGCCCGCAACAGCACGCCCATGTTGCCGCCGAAGGCGGACAGGCGGCCGATGCTCTGCGGGCAGTCGGCCTCCTCCAGCCAGCGATAGCCCTGTTCTTCTTTGGCCACGATGGGAATGGGCAGATAGGGCAGCAAGCGCTCGCCCACGCCCACCGGGCCGGCGCCGGGCCCGCCGCCGCCGTGGGGCGTGGAGAAGGTCTTGTGCAGGTTGAGATGGATGACGTCGAAGCCCATGTCGCCGGGTCGCACCTTGCCGAGGATGGCGTTGAGATTGGCGCCGTCGTAGTAGAGCAGGCCGCCGGCCTCGTGCACGATGCGGGCGATCTCGGTGATGCGCCGCTCGAACACCCCCAGGGTGGACGGATTGGTGAGCATGAGCCCCGCGGTCTGCGGCCCCACCGCGGCACGCAGGGCCGCCAGGTCCACGTCGCCCTGGCTGTCGGTGGGGATCTCGCGCGCCACGTAGCCGCACATCACGGCGGTGGCGGGATTGGTGCCGTGGGCGGCGTCCGGCACCAGGATCTCGCGCCGGTCGTGGTCGCCGCGGGCGTCGTGATAGGCGCGGATCATGGCGATGCCGGCGAACTCCCCCTGGGCTCCGGCCATGGGCGCCAGTGACACCCCTTGCATACCGGTCACGGTCTTGAGGATCTCCTGCAACTCGTACAGGCAGGCCAGCAGGCCCTGGCCGGTGGCCGCCGGTGCCAGGGGATGGCGGGCGAGAAACGAAGGCTGCATGGCCAGGGTGTTGCAGGCCCGCGGGTTGTATTTCATGGTGCAGGAGCCCAGGGGATAGAACTGGGTGTCGATGGCGAAGTTGCGCTGGGAAAGCCGCGTGTAATGGCGCACCACTTGCAGCTCGGAGACCTGAGGCAGGGCGGGAGCTTCCCGGCGCAGGTATTCCGGGGGCAGATCCGGGTCGGGCGCCCTGGGGCTGTGGGCCGGGTTGCGCCGGCCGGCACGGGACTGTTCGAAGATCGAGGGGCTGTCGTGTTTCATCGTGGTCCTTTGGTCGCATTCCACAGGCGGTGAACCGCTGCCTGCCCTAGCCCTCCCCGCGCAGCACTGCGAAGGCGCGCTGGTAATCGGGCTCGCGAGTGATCTCGGCCACCAGCTCGCCGTGAAGCACCTGCTCGCCCTCGTCCAACACCAGCAACGCGCGGGCGGCGAGCCCCGCCAGGGGACCATCCACCATCAACACGCCGTAGTCCTCGGCGAACTTGCGCGAGCGCATCATGGACAGGGGCGTGACGCGCTGGAGGCCCGCCTGCTTGCAGAAGCGCTGCTGGGCGAAGGGCAGGTCGGCAGAGACCACCAGCAGCTCGGCACCCGCAGGGGCCTGCTGATCGAGGCGGCGCGTGGTGGCGGCGCATACCGGGGTGTCCAGGCTGGGCACGATGTAGAGCAGCTTCCTGCGGCCGCGAAAGTCCGCCAGGCGGCGTTCCTCGAGGCGCCCGTCCACGAGCAGGAAGTCCGGCGCCGCCGTTCCCGGAGCCGGCAGGGTGCCGCTGGTGTGGATCTCGGTGCCGCGCAGGGTGACGGTGGCCATGACCTTATGACTGCAGGGCCCGGCGCAGGGAGGCGGCGTAGTGGTCCAGGTCCGCCGCCGTGCGCGTCTCGGTGGCGCAGACCAGGAGGGTCTGGTCCAGTTCCGGATAGCGCTCGGCATAGAAGGGCGAGAGCGCCAGGCCGCCCAGGATGTCGTCCTCCAGCAGGTGTTCCAGCACCCCGGCCGCACTGCCCCGCTGCAGGCGCAGCACCACTTCGTGGAAGAAGGGCGCCGTGAAGGCCGGGCTTACACCCTCGATGGCCTGCAGGCGTTCCAGCAGGGCCCGGGTGTTGGCATGGCAGGCCGCGGCCGTACGCCGCAGACCCTCGCCGCCCAACAGGGCCATGTGGATGGTGGCGGCGGTGACCATGAGCCCCTGGTTGGTGCAGATGTTGGAGGTGGCCTTGGAGCGGCGAATGTGCTGCTCCCGGGCCTGCAGGGTGAGGGTGTAGCCGGTCCTGCCGTCCAGATCCACGGTGCGCCCCACGATGCGCCCCGGCATCTGGCGCATGTGGGCGCGGCGGCAGCACATGAAACCGAAATAGGGCCCGCCGGAGGCCAGGGGCACGCCCAGGGGCTGGCCCTCCCCGCAGGCGATGTCGGCCCCTTCGCGCCCCCACTGTCCCGGCGGTTTGAGCAAGGCCATGGCCAGGGGATTGACCACGGCGATCACCAGCAGGCCATGGGCCTGGGCCCAGTCGGTGAGCGCGTCCACCGCCTCCAGGCAGCCGAAGAAGTTGGGCTGGGGAATCACCAGGGCGGCGGCGGGCAACAGCGCCTCGGACAGGGCGGCAGGATCCAGGCGTCCCGTGGTGGGATCGAAACGCAGTGGTTCCAGGGTGATGCCCTGGTGGCGGACGATGGTCTCCACCACCTGGCCGTAACGGGGGTGGACGGTGTCCGGCATGAGGATGCGCTTGCTCTTGGCCTTGCGGTTGGCGCGCACCGCCATGAGCACGGCCTCGGCCAGGGCCGAGGCCCCGTCGTAGAGGGAGGCGTTGGAGACCTCCATGGCCATGAGACGGGCCATCATGGTCTGGTATTCGTAGAGCAGTTGCAGGGTGCCCTGGCTGGCCTCGGCCTGGTAGGGGGTATAGGCGGTGTAGTACTCCCCGCGCGTGGTGATCTCCCACACCGCGGCCGGGATGTGGTGCTCGTAGGCGCCGGCGCCCAGAAAGCACAGGGGCTGGTGATCCGCCGCGGCCCGCGCGCGCATGAGGCGGGCCAGCTCCCCTTCGCCGATACCCTCGGGAATGGCGGACAGATCGGCGCCGCGCAGCTCGGCGGGGATCTCATCGAACAGGGCCTCGATGCTGTCCGCGCCGATGGCCGCCAGCATCTCGCGGACCTCTTCCTCGGTATGGGGGATGAAGGGCATGGGGGGCTCAGGATTCCTCTTCCGCCTCCACCATGGCGGCGTATTCGTCGGCGCCCATGAGTTCGCCCAGCTCGGCATCGTCGGCCAGCCGC
Source organism: Gammaproteobacteria bacterium (assembly GCA_015488555.1). Lineage (GTDB taxonomy): Bacteria > Pseudomonadota > Gammaproteobacteria > SZUA-140 > SZUA-140 > S012-109. Next base: position 22,775 of record WFNO01000098.1, on the reverse strand, counting down.
ACCTGCATGATCCAGCCTTCGCCGTAGGGGTCCTGGTTGATGAGTTCCGGGTTGTCCGCCAGTTGTTCGTTCACCGCCACCACCTCACCATCCACGGGGCTGTAGACGTCGGAGGCCGCCTTCACGGATTCCACCACGGCGCATTCCTGGCCGGCCTGGACCTCGCCGCCCGCCTCGGGCAGCTCCACGAACACCATGTCTCCCAGCAGTTCCTGGGCATGGTCGGTGATGCCCACCCGCACCGTACCGTCGTGCAGTTCCTCCACCCACTCGTGGGTCTTGGTGTATTTCAATCCGGATGGAATCTCGCTCATCGTCTTCTCCGCTTCAGCAAAAGGAAGATAGGGGAAACCATGCGCCAACTCGTTATCCAGCCCGCCGCCTTCGACCATCCCTGCCCCGGCCGGCGCCACCGCTCTCTTTTTTTCAGACCAGCACCTTCCCGTGGCGCACGAACGGCGGTTTGACCACCCGCGCCGGCACGGCCTTGCCCCGGATCAGCACCTGAGCGCGTTCGAAGGCCGCCCCTCGCACCCGCGCCAGGGCGATGCCCTGTTTCATACAGGGCGAGAATCCGCCGCTGGTGATCTCTCCCACGGAGGCCCCGTCCACCTGCACGGCCTGGCCGCTGCGCGGCACGCCCCGTCCTTCGAGCACCAGCCCCACCTGGCGGCGCAATGCGGGATCGGTGCGCCGTGCCGCCAGCGCCGCGCGGCCGATGAAGTCCCGTGGCGTGCCGTCCGGCCCCTCCCAGGCCACGGTCCAGGCCAGCCCCGCCTCCAGCGGCAGGACGGTCTCGTCCATTTCCGCCCCATACAGGGCCATGCCCGCCTCCAGGCGTAGAGTGTCCCGGGCTCCCAGTCCCGCCGGCGCCACGCCGGCATTATACAATGCGCGCCAGAAATCGGGCGCCGCCTCCGCCGGCAACAGGATCTCGTACCCGTCCTCGCCGGTATAGCCGGTGCGGGCCACGAAACCGGTGGCGATCTCCGCGGCGTGAAAGGGCTTCAGCGCCGCCGCCGTGCGGGCCCCCGCCGCATCACCCGAGGCCTCCAGCACGGCGTGCACGCGCTCGCGGGCCTGGGGTCCCTGCACCGCGATCAAGGCCGACTCCCGGCGCTCGGCCACCGCCACCTCGAAGTCCCGGCACTGGCGTTCGATCCAGGCCAGGTCCTTGTCGCGCGTGGCGGCGTTGAGCACCAGGCGATAATGCCCTTCATCCAGCCAGTAGGCGATGAGATCGTCCAGCACGCCGCCCCGCTCGTCGAGCATGCAGCCATAGAGGGCCTGCCCGGGGTGCAGGCGGGCCACGTCGTTGGCCAGCAGATGGCGCAAAAATCGGCGGGCCTGCGTCCCGGTCACGTCCAGAACGGTCATGTGGGAGACGTCGAACATGCCGGCGCACTCGCGCACCCGCAGGTGTTCCTCCAGCTGGGAACCATAGTACAGGGGCATGTCCCAGCCGGCGAAGTCCACCATCTTCGCCCCCAATTCCCGGTGTAGTGCATGCAGCGGCGTTTGCCTGGCCATCGCTTTCTTCCACGGTGATGTTAGGAGCCTGCAACTATACGCGCTGGGAAAGGTTGAAACCACTCAGGACCCTTGCGGTTTCGAGGCGATCGGGGCTCCTACGGGGCTCCTAAAAGATCCGGACATGAAGGTCAGGATTCGAACGGGATCGGGCTGACTGGGTGGGCGCGCGTTTTGGAGACGGTCGGTCTCAACTAGGCCTCCTCGGCTTCCTCTTCGTCGTCTCCCAGCGGTTCCACCACCAGCAGATTGCGTTGAATGCCGTCGATGGCCACGATCTCCACTTCCTGGCCAGCGGGAGTGTCCACCCCGCGCACCCGCCAGCGGTGGCCGTCGATCTCCACTTCGCCGAAACCGTTGACGATGGGCTGGTCCAACACCACCACGCGGCCGATGTAGCGCTGGATCTCATATGGCGAGACCACGCGCTCGCCCGGATCCACCTCCGAGGACGCGGCCTCTTCCTGCACCTGTTCGGATGCCGGCGTGCGCGGTGCCAGCACGAAGGCCACCCCCACGGCCAGGCCGAGGATCAACAACTGCGGCAATACGGGGAAGGCAGGCTCCAGCCAGAGAATGGCGCCGTTGATAGTGCTGCCCACCGTGAGCCAGAGCAACAAGCGATAACGCGTCACGGCTAGAAACACCACCAGCAACAAAGCCAGTACGAACCAATGCCAGGCTTCCAATATCATCGCGCGCTTTCCTCTCCCTTCTCGTCGCCTTTCGATGCAGCCAGCGGCCGACACCGCTGGGCCTGCGTTGGGCCGCTATTGGGCCCGCTACCGGATTTGGAGCCCTGGGCTCGACATCGAGGCCATTATAGCGAACGGGCCGTCTCTCCGCGCACCATGATCCACACGGCCGGCAAAGAGCCCAGCAGCAGGAGCAGGGCCGCTGGCGCCGCCAGCTCCAGCATCTCTTCGCTGGCCTCGATCCAGATACGCACCGGCAGGGTGTCGAAACCCACAGGTCGCAGGATGAGCGTGGCCGGCAATTCCTTCATCACGTCGATGAACACCAGCACCCAAGCGCTGATCATGCCGCCGCGGATCAAGGGCAGGACCACCCGCCACAGGTTTTCCAGGGGCCCGGCGCCCAGCAGGCGTCCAGCGCTCTCCACGGAAGGGGTGAGCTGCTGCAAAGCCGCTTCCTGGGATTGCACGGCCAGCGGCAGGAAGCGCACCACCAAGGCCAGCACCAGGGCCAGCAGGCCACCATAGAGCAAGGGCAGCTGGGAGAGGATGAACACCAGCGCCCCCAGGGCCACCACGGGGCCCGGGAGCACGAAACCGATACTGGAGAGCTGCAGATAGACGGCGCTCAGCCAGGAACGCACGCGGTTGTAGTAATAGCCGATGGGCAGCGCAAGGAACACGGCCGTGGTGGCGGCGACGGAGGCCACCAGCAGGGAATTGCCCAGATAGCCCCAGAACTCCATCCCGATGGCCCGGGCCTGCCAGGCGTCCCAGGTCCAGGACAGCATCCAGACCAGCGGCAGGCCGAAGGCCAGCAGGCCGATGAGTCCCAGCCAGCCCCAGATGAGCCACACCTCCCGGCGGCTGGCCGGCCTGGGGGTCAGACGCTTCATGTGGCTGCCGAAGTAGTAACGCTGGCGGCTGCGGAAGAAGCGCTCCAGTACCAGGAAGGTAAGGGCCAGCAACACCAGCACCAAGCTCAGGCCGGCGGCACCGTTGTAGTCGAAACGCCCGGTCATTTGCAGATAGATACTCAGCGTGAAGGTCTGATAACGCAGCATGCTCACGGCTCCGAAATCCGAGAGCACGTGCAGGGCCACCACCGCCAAGCCCGCCACCACCGCAGGGCGAACGAGGGGCAAGGTGATACGCCGAAACACCTCTCGGGGAGTAGCCCCATGGAGTCGGGCCGCCTCCTCCAGGTGGGGATTGCCGTGCGTCATGGCGGCATAGCTCATGAGAAAGACATAGGAAAAACCGGACAAAGACAACACGAGGGCCACCCCGAAGACATTGTAGAGATCGGGCAGGGCCGCCCCATCACCCCACAAGGCCAGCCACAGGCGCCCCAGCCAGCCCGTGTTTTCCCACAGGGAAGTGTAGACATAGGCCAGCACATAGGTGGGAATGGTGAGGGGCAGCACCATCAACCACAGGGCGAGCCGGCGCCCGGGAAAGCTGCGCCGGGCGACGAGCCAAGCGGACGACACCCCCAGCACCAGACAGATCAATACCACCAGCACCACCAGAGAGAAAGTGTTCCAGAGCAACACGGGCAGGCGACTGTGCCACAAACCGCGCCACTCCGGCCACGAGAGTTGCAGGCTGGCATGGAGCACATAGACCAAGGGGATGGCCGCCAACAACACGACCATAGCTGTGGCATAGGGCAGGAGATGGTCCTTGCGCAGTAGGATCATAGCCGGCGGCCCCTGCCACTCTCAGGCCGTTGTCCCCATCCCGATACCGGATGCCGATACCGGAATCAGGGCATCCCCACCGATTCCAGCAGATCGATGGTGGCGCGGCGCTGGCGGGCCAACTCCGACATGGGCACGTCTGCCACCTTGTAACTGTCCAGCGGCGGAATGGCCGGATCCGTGGGCACGCCCTTGCGGGTGGGATATTCGCGGTTCACCCGGGCAAAGATCTCTTGGCCTCTCTCGGACACCAGGAAAGCCACCAGGCGGCGGGCTCGTTCCGGCTGCTTGCTGTACTTGCTCACCGCTACGCCGGCCACGTTCCAGGCTACGCCCATGCCCTCCGGCCCCTGATCAGGCAGCAAAATACGGATGGGAGCATCCGGATGCTTGGCCAAGTGGCGATAGATGTAATAGTGGTTTACAAGGCCGATATCCTTCTTACCAGCGGCCACTGCCGCTACGATCTTGCTATGCTTGTTGAAGACTTGGCCGTCCACGTTGTCACGCATACCCTCCAGCCATCGACGGGTGCGTTCCATTCCAGCTTCGAGCATGTACACCGTGGTACCCGCGATGAAACTTTCGTTACTGCTGTTGGTGATGCCCAAGCGTCCCTCGAGCTGGGAATCGGCCAGGTCGAATACGGATTGCACGAAGTCGGTACGATGCTGTCCCGTGTTCACCACCAACACCCGGGCACGTGCCGAGAGCCCTACCCAGGTGTTGTCGGGGGCGCGCAGTTTCGCATCGATGACCCCCACCAGCTCCTCCGGCAGGGGGGCGAACAGGCCCATGTCGCTGCCCAGTTGCAGGTTGCCGGCGTCGTTGCTGATATAGAGGTCGGCTTCAGTGCGCGGTCCTTCCACCTTCAGCTTGTTGAGCAGGGCCGTGGACTTGGCGCTGTAGAGCACCACTTGGATGCCGGTTTCGTCGGTGAAAACCTTCACCACGGGTTTGACGAACTTGTCGCTGCGTCCCGAATAGATCACCAGCGGCTCCTCCTCTGCCCAGGCCGGCAGTGCCATGGAAAGGGCCAACACCAGTGCGAGCAGCAGCATGCCCCTTCGTCTCGCGATTCGCGCCATCTTTCCTCCTTACCTGCGTCTCGTGTTGTTCGCACGGAGCGAAAACACTCTTTGTCTCGAGCGGAATTTAAAAATGATAATTATTCTCATAATCATATGCAAGCGGAGTTCCTTGACTATGCGTCACATTCTCGCTTCGATGGCGTTGGCAGCGGCTACCGCTTCCCTTCTTCCGGGAAGGGGCTCCTTTCGAGTGGCATACAAACGAAAACGGGACCCGTAGGCCCCGCTCGTCCATTCAGGTGAATCAGGCGGAATCGTATTCCCGGTGGTATTGCACCACCCGTTCCACCTCGTTCTTCGAACCCAGAATCACCGGCACTCGCTGGTGCAGCTCACGCGGCTGGAGTTCCATGATGCGCTCCCGACCGGTGGAACTCATGCCGCCTGCCTGCTCCACGATGAAGGACATGGGATTGGCCTCGTACATGAGTCGCAGGCGACCTTCCTTGCTGGGGTCCTTGTTGTCTTTGGGGTACATGAAGATGCCGCCCCGGGTGAGGATGCGATGCACCTCCGCCACCATGGAGGCCACCCAGCGCATGTTGAAATTCACACCGCGCGGACCATCACTTCCCGCCAGCAGTTCATCGATGTAACGTTTCACCGGCGGTTCCCAAAAACGGCTGTTGGAGGCATTGATGGCGAATTCCCGCGTCTCTTCTGGGATGCGCATGTCGGGATGGGTGAGGATGAACTCGCCCACGCTCTGATCCAGGGTGAAACCATTGACCCCCTGGCCGGTGGTCATGACCATCATGGTGGCGGGGCCGTAGAGGGCATATCCGGCACAGATTTGCTTGGTGCCCGGCTGGAGAAAATCCTTTTCGGTAGGCCGGTCCACACCCTCGGGACAGCGCAACACCGAAAAAATGGTGCCCACCGAGATGTTCACATCGATGTTGGAGGAACCGTCCAAAGGATCGAAGACCAACAGGTATTTGCCCCGGGGATAGCGGTCGGGGATGGGATACACCTCTTCCATCTCCTCCGAGGCCATGCCGGCCAGGTGTCCACCCCATTCGTTGGCCTTGATCATCATCTCGTTGGAGATGACGTCCAGTTTCTTCTGGGTTTCCCCCTGAACATTCTCGCTGCTGGCGCTGCCTAGCACGCCCACCAGGGCGCCTTTGTTGACTGCTGCGGAAATGCTCTTGCAAGCCGTGAAGGTGTCGTTGAGCACCGAAGTGAAATCGCCTGAGGCGCCGATGCGCCGCTGCTCTTCGATGATGAACTGGGTGATGGTCTGACCTATGGGCATGGTTACTCCTCTTCGCTAACGATTGGATTCCCGTATCAACCTTTCTCGGCCGCTTGCATTTTCGAATACGCACCGCCCCGCCACGGAACCCGTCCCGCACGAGTCCCGCCATGCTTTCAAATCGAGGGGCCGCGAGATTAGAACCCGGATCGAATTGAGTTCGAACGGGGGACCGGAGGACACCCGTATCGCCGCTCGGGCCTCACTCACCGGCGCCCTATGTTGAACGCGGGGTAATTACACAAAAAGGCGTATTATCCCCTTTTTGAAACCAAATTCAACCTTGCCCCTCTGGATTTATCGTGCATTGTGTTTCAAAATAACGAATCTGTAGCCCGATGCGGGAACAAGGAACGAGGCACGGCGCTTCGAAACAAGGATCACGACGTCAACCTAGAAGACCAAGGAAGCCCAGAGTGTGATGGAGCACCTCACGGCAGGAAGCGAGCCCGCCGCGGTCGAATTTCCCTCCCCTGTTTCTGAAGAAGCGCGAGGAACGGCGCATACGTGCCGGACACTTGTGGGTCTTCAGCAATGAAGTGGATACCGAGCGCTCGCCGCTGGCAGGCTTGCGTCCCGGCCAGCAAGTGGAAGTGCGTGACTACCGCGGGCGCTATCTGGGCACCGCCTACGTCAACCCCCACACCCTCATCTGCGCGCGCATCTTCACCCGCCAAAAGGGCCGGGCCCTGGGTTATGCACTGATCCTGGAACGCCTGGAACGCGCCCTGGCCTTGCGCGAGCGCCGTTATCCCGGGGGCTGTTACCGGCTGGTGGCCGGTGAAGGGGACGGGTTGCCCGGTCTCATCGTCGATCGCTTCCAGCACACCTGCGTGGTCCAACTCACCACAGCGGGCATGGAATCCTTGAAAACGCCCATCGTCGAAGCCCTGAACACTTTGCTTCGACCAGCGCACATCATCCTGCGCAACGACACCAGCGTCCGTCAGACCGAGAAACTGGAACTCTATGTGGAAACAGCGAAGGGCAATCCCCCCGACAGTGTGGAAGTGGAGGAAAACGGTACGCAGTTCCAGGCCTGTCCGGTGAGCGGTCAGAAGACTGGTTGGTACTACGATCACCGTGACAACCGGGCGCGCTTGTTTCCCTACGTCCCGGGTGCGCGGGTATTGGACGTGTTCAGCTACACCGGCGCCTGGGGCATCCAGGCGGCCCGCGCTGGGGCCCGGGAAGTGCTGTGTCTGGACGACTCTGCTCCCGCCCTGGAAGCGGTGCACCAGCACGCACAACTTAATGGCGTGCGCGATCGGGTGAGTACCCGTCACGGCGACGCCTTCAAGCTGCTCAAATGCCTGCACCAGGAGGGACAGCGCTTCGACATCGTCATCGTGGACCCCCCGGCTTTCATCAAGCGCAAGAAAAAAGATCTCACCACGGGCAAGGAAGCCTACCGGCGCATCAACCAATTGGCCATGGAACTGTTACCAGAGGACGGCCTGCTGGTTTCCTCTTCTTGTTCCTATCACTTGAAGGCCGAAGAGCTGTTGTCAGCGCTGCGCCAGGCGGCCTTGCATCTGCACCGCGGTCTGCAGATCCTGGAACGGGGGCATCAGGCGGCCGACCACGTGGTCCACCCCGCCATTCCCGAGACTGCTTACCTGAAGACCTTTTTCTGCCGCCTGTTGGACCCCTTCTGACCCCTCAGCTCCCCTGGATTCACACCAGTTTCCACCACAGTCTCTCCATCACAGGGGAACGCGGGTCGGATGTGGGAATACTTCTGAGAATACCGAGAGGGTCACTAATGGTATACTGGCTGCCGCCATGCTCGCCTATCCCCACATCGACCCTGTCGCCATCGAATTGGGTCCGCTCAAGATCCACTGGTACGGCATCATGTACCTCATCGGCTTCGCCGCCGTGTGGTGGCTAGGCAGCCGCCGCGCCCGCCACACCCCGGGGTGGAAACCGGAAGAATTGAGCGACCTGGTCTTCTACGGCGCACTGGGCACCATCTTGGGTGGGCGCTTGGGATACGTCCTGTTCTATGATCTCGAAACCTACCTCGCCGACCCCCTGGCCGTGTTTGAGATCTGGCGTGGGGGCATGTCGTTTCATGGTGGACTGGTGGGAGTGCTGGTGGCCTTGGCCCTGTACGCCCGCAAACATGGCAAGCGCTTCTTCCAGGTCACGGACTTCGTGGCCCCCATGGTTCCCATCGGCCTGGGGGCCGGCCGCCTGGGCAATTTCATCAACGGCGAACTCTGGGGGCGAGTTACGGATCTGCCCTGGGGCATGATATTTCCTGATCCCCGCGCCGGCAGCGCGCCGCGCCATCCTTCGCAATTGTACGAGGCCTTCCTCGAAGGACTGGTGTTGTTCCTCATCCTGTGGTTCTATTCTAGCAAGCCGCGCCCCACCATGGCGGTCTCCGGCTTGTTCCTGGTGGGATATGGCAGCTTTCGTTTCTTGGTGGAATTCACCCGCATGCCAGATCCTCAATTGGGTTTCATCGCCTTTGGTTGGCTCACCATGGGCCAGGCCCTCTCCTTACCCATGATCCTGGCAGGTCTATTTCTCATGATCTGGGCCTATCGCCGGCCTACCACCTCTTCCATCCAGGCAGCACGGGCAGCATCGATGGGGGCGCGTTCCGGCCGTAAACCCGGCGGGCGCCGGTCCAAGTAGCTCCGAGAATCATGCGTCAGTATCTGGACCTGCTCGAACACGTGTTGGCGCAAGGGGTACGCAAAAACGACCGTACGGGCACCGGCACCCTGAGCGTGTTCGGCTACCAGATGCGCTTCGACCTGTCGGCTGGCTTTCCCCTGCTCACCACCAAGAAGCTTCATTTGCGCAGCATCATTCATGAATTGCTGTGGTTCCTGGCGGGCGACACCAACATCGCCTATCTGAACCGCAACGGCGTCACCATTTGGGACGAATGGGCGGATGAGCAAGGGAACCTAGGTCCTATCTATGGCCGCCAGTGGCGTGCCTGGCCGACTGCCGACGGGCGAATCGTCGATCAGCTGTCCCATGTGGTGGACGAGATTCGGCGCAATCCGGACTCGCGCCGACTCCTGGTGAGCGCCTGGAACGTGGGAGAACTACACCGTATGGCTCTTCCGCCTTGCCACGTTCTCTTTCAGTTCTACGTGGCCGACGGGCGCCTTTCCTGCCAGCTCTACCAGCGCAGTGCCGATATCTTCCTGGGTCTGCCTTTCAACATCGCCTCCTATGCCCTGCTCACTCTGATGATCGCCCAGGTCACAGACTTGCAACCAGGAGAATTCATCCATACCCTCGGTGATGCCCATCTCTACTTGAATCACCAGAAACAGGCCCGGCTCCAGTTGCAGCGCCAGCCCTATCCTCTCCCGCGCATGGTGCTCGATCCAGACGTGCGCTCCCTGTTCGACTTTCGTTACGAGCACTTCCAGCTGGTGAACTACCGCGCCCACCCGCACATCAAGGCCCCTGTGGCGGTGTAAGCGTCCATGCGTATCGCCCTCGTCGCGGCCCTGGCCCGCAACGGCATCATCGGCAAAGGCAATGCCCTGCCCTGGCATCTGCCCGCCGACCTGCGCCATTTCCGCCGGCTGACCCTGGGCAAGCCCGTGCTCATGGGGCGCAGGACCTACGAGTCCATCGGCCATCCCCTGCCGGAACGGATCAATATCGTGGTGAGCCGAACCCCCAACTACCGGGCACCCGGCAGCATTGTGGTGAGTTCACTGGAGGACGGCATAGAGGCTGGCATCGCTATGGCGGGCGATTGTGAAGAACTTATGGTCATCGGGGGCGCGGCTCTCTACCGCGCCGCGTTACCCTTGGCCGAACGCCTGTATCTGACCCGCATCGAGGCAGAGGTGGAGGGAGATGTCCGCTTCGTGGACTACGAGGAGGCGGAATGGGAAGAAGTGGCGCGGGAGGAACACCCGGCGGATGCGCGTAATCCCTTTCCCTACCGTTTCGTCACCTTGCAAAGGAAAATCCCCTCCCTCCGGCGCTTCTGGGCGCCGGAGTCGGAAGGCTTCACTCGATGACCGCACGAGGGCTTCTTGCCATCGCAAGCGTCAGTGGAGGCGCTTTTCCTCCTGTCGTTCCACACTGCGCTCTACGGTGTTCGCAGCGAGGCGGGTTTCTTCCTCTTCCTTGGCTTCGCCATTGCCCATGCCCGCGTCGCTCTTCCTCTCTTCTTCGCCGATGACCGCCTCACCTTCTTGGGATTCGGGCCGGGGCCCAAATTCAGGCTGGGATTCAGCCTGAGCTTGCTGTGTCGCTGCTTCCCGAGGAACTTCGGCTTCCTCACCGCCCTGGGCCGTTTGGGCTTCAGCGCCAGCAGGCCTTTCCTCCCCTCCTTCCTTTCCTCCGATGTCTTCTCCTCTGGTTTCTTCGTTGGTAGCGTCGGCTCGAGCTATTTCCTGTGCAGGAGCGGTCTCTTCAGCGCTGGTCTCTCCACCTGCGTTGGTGGGCGCGCCAGCTGATTCTCCTCCGGCAACTTGAGTAACCGATCGAGTGGATGCATCGCCTGGTGCCTTTTCCGCTTGCGCTGATTGAGCAGACGGTTGCTGGGACGTTACAGTTTCGGCCTCTCGTTCCTGCGCTGACAGTATGGTCTCCTCTCCCTCCTTTTCAAGCTTCTCCTGAGCACCTTCTTGAGCGGTTTCAGGAGCGACTTGTTCAATCTCGGCAACCTGAGCTTCTGTCTTTTCCTCAGTCCGCACCGTTTGCGCAGGTGGCTCGGTAGTCTCGGCCTTGGCCGCCTCTGCTTCACCTTCGATGGGTGCCGCCAGCGGTTCCAGCTTGGGCATGGCACTCAGCACCTGTGCATCCACCGCGCACAGTTTCTGAGCGCCTTCAGCCAGATGCTGGTAGAGTGCGCGATAGTTGGCGGTGATGGAATTGAAAAGCTCTGCCGTCCTGCTAAAGTGCTCGGTAACCTCGTTGCGGTATTGGTTCAGCTCTTCTTGAACCCCCTTGAGTTCGGCTTCCAGTTTCTTGGTCGCATCATTGGAAGCATTACCGATAAAATACCCTCCCAAAATGCCGATCACGAAGGCCACGACAATGAATACGAGTTCCATTGCTTGGATTCCCCCCCTTTCTCATATATTCAGTAGGACTATGGTGCATCACTCTGGCGGTTCAGGCAAGCACTTGCATGCGGGCGAAACGGTCCTTTCTCCCCCCTCCAGATTTCATGTTAGCTCTCTTTCTAGATCTCGCTCCGCATCTTACCCTGGATCTCGTTGTGGATCGGCCCCCTCAAAGGGCACCAAAAAAAGGCTCGTGCGCCAGCGGCTTGGCATCCCCGCAAACCTCTTGGGCGCCTTTAGGTACAAAGAGTGAAACCCGAAATCCTCATCTTCGACGATCCCCTGGCGCTGGCTACCGAAGCCGCACGCACCTGGGGCACATTGGCCGCGCAGAGCTGTGCGGAACGGGGCCGTTTTACCGTGGCCCTGGCCGGCGGCAACACGCCCCGTCTGCTCTACCAGACCCTGGACCGCCCCCCCTGGCGAGAGGCCGTGCCCTGGGCGCAAGTGGAGGTCTTCTTCGGCGACGAGCGGTGCGTACCCCCCGACCATCCCGACAGCAACTATCGCATGGCCCGGGAGGCCCTGTTGGAAAGGGTGCCCATCCCGGAGGCACAGGTCCATCGCATGACCGGTGAGGAGAACCCGCAGCGGGCGGCGGCCCACTATGCACGCATTCTGGAGACCACCCTGCCGCGTGAAGAAGGGGTACCCGTCCTGGATCTGGCCCTGCTGGGGCTGGGGGCCGACGGTCACATTGCTTCCTTGTTTCCGGACACCCCGGCTCTGGACGTGCGCGATCGCTGGACGGTCGCGGTGTGGGTGGAAAAGCTGCAGGTCTGGCGCCTCACGCTCTCCTATCCTGTTTTCGAACATGCCCGCCATCTGTGGATCCTGGTCACGGGGGCCAACAAACGCGAAATCGTGGATCGTGTGCTGAATCGCGGGCCTAATCACATGGAGGGCTCCACGACCGGCGCTGGAGTGGACCCGACCCCTTCATCTTCCCCCTTGCTCCCCGCAGAACGCTTGCAATGTCGCGGGCGCATGGTGTGGTACCTGGACCGGGAGGCGGCGGCCAGCCTCCTGCTGCCGCGCCGCAGCCGGGGCGAGGAAGCCGGAGGCGAGGACCCGGCATGAACGCGCGCCTGCTGGCCGCGGACATCGGGGGCACCAAGACGTTGTTGTGTCTGGCTCGCGGGGAAGGAGACGAGTGGTGCGTGGAAGCCAAACGCCGTTTCGCCAGCCCGGAATATGGGAATTTCGACTCGCTCCTGAAGGCCTTTCTGGACGAGGCCGGCATCGACTCTGCAAGCATCGCGTCCGCCTGCCTGGCGGTGGCCGGCCCGGTGACCACGCACGCGCAAGGCCAGCGCGCCCGGGTTACCAACCTGCCTTGGGTGCTGGAAAGCCGGCAGCTCAAAGAACGCTTTGGCCTGCGGCGGGTGCTGTTGGTCAACGACTTCGCCGCCGTGGCCGTGGGCGTGACCGTACTGGAACCTCACAGTCTGCATACCCTGCAACCTGGAAATCGCCCCCCGAACCAGCCAGCGCCGGGCGATTCTTCTCCAGCCTCCCCTCCCATACTGGTGGCCGGTGCGGGGACAGGATTCGGGGCGGCGCTGCTGGTGCCCGAGGGCGAGAATCACCGAATCTTGGCTTCCGAGAGCGGCCACGCCGATTTCGCCCCGGGGGACGAGCAACAGGCAGAGCTGGCCGCCTGGCTGCGCCGGCGACTGGGGCGGCGCTGCACCGTGGAAGACCTGCTCTCGGGCAGGGGGCTGGTACGGGTGTACGCCTTCGTTTCAAACCTGAAGGATGCGGAGGACCCGGCCCTCCCCGATCCACCGGCCGTCACGGCCGCTGCAAAGGCGGGTGATCGACGTGCCATTCAAGCCATAGCACTGTTCTGCAGAATCTATGGCACCACGGTGGGCAATCTGGCCCTCTTCTCCCTTCCCTACGGGGGCATTCATCTCGCCGGCGGCATCGCTCCCAAACTCCTGCCTTGGCTGGAGGGACGTTCCCAAGAGGAAAGTGGTTTCCTGAATGCCTTTCTCCGTAAAGGCAAGATGGCACAGCTCATGGAGCGTTTTCCGGTCTCCGTGGTGACCGACACCGAGGTGGGATTGAAGGGTGCCTTGCATCTCGCTGAGCGGTCGCTGGCAACCGTGCGCTGACCGATATAATCAAAATTTATTTTATATCAATATATTAACAAAACCTGTCAGACGTCGAGATTGGCCACGGCCAAGGCGTGGCGTTCGATGAATTCGCGTCGGGGCTCCACCTGGTCGCCCATGAGGGTGGTGAAGATCTCGTCCGCTGCTACGGCGTCTTCAATCTGGATCTTGAGCAGGCGGCGGGTCTCGGCGTTCATGGTGGTCTCCCAGAGCTGCTCGGGGTTCATTTCACCCAAGCCCTTGTAGCGCTGGATCTGCTGGCCGCGCTTGGCCTCTTCCAGCATCCATTCATAGGCCTGTTTGAAGGACCGGACTTCCTGGCGCTGGTCCCCGCGCTGAATGTAGGCCCCTTCCCCGATGAGTCCGTCCAGTTGCTTACCCAGTTTCACCATGCTGTCGTATTCGGCGGAGGTGAAGAATTCCTGGTTCAGTTCCCGCACCGTGGCGATTCCGTGCAAGTATTCCCGAATCACGGCTTTCCACCCTTCCTCTCCCTGCACGCGCTCGATCTCGTAGCGCACGCCGCTGGGGGCCTGGTCGTTGAGTCGGTATTGCAGCTCCCGGAGCCATTCTTCCACGAGATAGGAATCTTGCAAGTCTTCGCGCGTCAGCGGTTCGTGGTAGATCAAGGCCTCCAGGACCACAGCCGGCAGGCGCTTGGACAGGCGCTTGATGGTAGCCATCACCTCTGCGTATTGCTGGGCGATGGCGGCGAAGGCCTCATCGCTGATGGGGGGCGCCCCGGCGCTCAGGTGAAGCTTGGCGTTTTCCAACGCGGTTTGCAGGAGCACCGTGTTGAGTTCCACGTCGTCTTTCACGTAGCGCTCCAGCTTGCCCTTCTTGATCTTGTACAAAGGTGGCTGGGCGATGTAGATGTGGCCGCGCTCGATGAGTTCTGGCATCTGGCGATAGAAGAAGGTGAGCAGGAGAGTCCGGATGTGGGAACCGTCCACGTCGGCATCTGTCATGATAATGATGCGATGATACCTCAACTTGTCAGGATCGTAGTCGTCTTTGCCGATACCACATCCCAGGGCTGTGATCAGGGTGCCAATCTCGGCGGAGGACAATACCTTGTCGAAACGGGCCTTTTCCACATTGAGGATCTTGCCCTTCAAAGGCAGAATGGCTTGGTAGCGGCGATCCCGCCCCTGCTTGGCCGAGCCACCCGCGGAGTCCCCCTCCACCAGGAACAGTTCCGAGCGGCTAGGATCTTTTTCCTGGCAATCCGCCAACTTGCCAGGTAATCCCGCCACGTCCAGGACGCCCTTGCGCCGGGTCATCTCCCTAGCCTTGCGGGCAGCCTCGCGCGCACGTGCCGCCTCCACGATCTTGGCGGTGATGGCCTTGGCCTCCGCCGGGTGTTCCAGCAGAAACTCCTGGAGCTTTCCCGCCACCACCGATTCCACCACCGGCTTTACCTCGGAAGACACCAACTTGTCCTTGGTCTGGGAGGAGAATTTGGGATCGGGGACCTTGATGGAAATGACTGCGGTCAGCCCCTCGCGCACGTCTTCACCGCTCAGATTGATCTTGTATTTCTTAGTGAGCCCTTCCTTTTCCATGTACTGGTTGATGGTGCGAGTGAGCGCGCTGCGGAAACCCGCCAGATGGGTTCCCCCGTCCTTCTGCGGGATGTTGTTGGTGTAGCAAAAAATATTTTCCTGATAGGAGTCGTTCCATTGCATGGCCACTTCCACGCCGATTTCCTGGCGATTCGTGGAGAAATAGATCACCGTAGGATGGAGCGGGGTCTTGTTGCGGTTGAGATGCTCCACGAAGGCGCGGATGCCCCCCTCGTATTCGAAGACATCCTTCTTGTTCTGCCGCTCATCGAGGAGGACGATCTTAACCCCATGATTCAAAAAGGAAAGTTCCCGAAGCCTGCGGGCCAGGATGTCGTAGTGGAAGTTCGTGTCGCTGAAGATCTCCGGGCTGGGCTTGAAGCGGATCTCGGTGCCGGTCTTGTGAGTCTCCCCCACTACGATCATAGGGGCGAGAGGTTCGCCCATGCGGTACTCCTGCTGGTATATGGCCCCGTCCCGCCGGATGATGAGGCGCAGGCTTTCGGACAAGGCATTGACCACGGACACGCCCACGCCATGCAGACCGCCGGAAACCTTGTAGGCGTTGTCGTCGAACTTGCCTCCGGCGTGAAGCACGGTCATGATGACTTCGGCAGCGGATCGCCCTTCTTCCGGATGAATATCCACAGGAATGCCACGGCCGTTGTCCTTCACGGTTACGGAACCGTCGCTGTGAAGAATCACAGTGATCTCGGTGCAATACCCTGCCAGGGCCTCATCAATGGAGTTGTCCACCACCTCGAAGACCATGTGATGCAGGCCGGTGCCATCGTCGGTATCACCGATGTACATGCCAGGACGCTTTCGTACCGCATCCAACCCGCGTAATACTTTGATTCTGGAAGAATCGTAGGTCTGCTCTTCGCTCATTTGAGTGCTTTCCTCACACCACTGACAGGCCATTTTTCTGCTGCCGCGCATTATACCACCAACGACGTGCAGGCGTGGGACAAAGGACTCCGTAAAACGGCCGTTCTCAAGACCTATGACCCACTTCGGTGATCCTCCCTTGTTCCACGTGGAACATTTTCAGTGTGAAACCTTCTCCCATCCCGTCCAGGATACCTTCCGGGGGTTCGGCAGCCGTCAGCAATACCTGCACTTCCAGCTCATGCAAGAGACGAAGCAGCTCGCGCCGACGCCGTGCATCCAGTTCAGATGCTACATCATCGATGAGCAACACGCAGGACCTGCCTGTGGCTTGCCTGCACAAGGCCGCCTGGGCCAGATACAGGGCACTCACGAGCAATTTCTGCTGTCCTCTGGAAATCCTCTGCCGGGCGGCCACCCCGTCGATGCGCAGCTCCAGATCGGCACGATGGATTCCGCAATGGGTATAGCCCGCCTGCAGGTCCTGGAGCAGGGTTTCCTTCAAGGCCCGGCCTAGGCTCATCTCCTCATGCCAGCCCCGTTTGTACACGCACTTCAGTTTGCCGAGATCCGGTAACAAGCGATCCAAATAGAACTGGAAGGAATGTTCCAGTTCAACGGCGTACTGCTTGCGTAATGCGTCGATCTCGTGTCCAGCCTCCTGTAGCAGCCTATCCCAAATCTGCACGTCTCGTGCGCCGAGACCCGCACGCAAGGCCCGATTGCGCTGTTTCAGGGCCTTTTGGTAACGCTTCCAGGTGGAGAAAAAGCGTTCATGTTCCACGTGGAACAATCCCCAGTCCATGAAACGCCTTCTCCACGCAGGTCCCTCCGTGATTAGGCGATGACTTTCCTGATGAATAGCCACCACAGGAAAAAAAGCCGCCAGTTGAGAGGCCTTTTGCAAGACCCGTCCCTGGGCGCGCATACGCAATCCACGGCCCTTGACGAATTCCACTCCTAAGTGAAGTTCCCGGTCATCAAGACGCGCAAGCGTACCCTGAACCAAGAAACCCCGATGCTGCACACTCACGGTATGGCCTAATTGAGTGGTGCGAAATGACTTCCCGCAAGAAAGCACATGAACGGCTTCCAGCAGCGTGGTTTTCCCACTGGCATTGGGGCCATGAATGAGATTCACCCCTGGGTGAAAATCGATGTCCACACATCGAAGGTGCCGCAGATTGCGGATGTGAAGATATTTCAGCCTCATTCGGCTCGGCCGCCCTTCTCTCCGGATTTATTCATCCAGAGAGCCACCCAGCGGGCGGTGAGCGCCATCACGCCACGCGGGATACTCGCAAAGGCCTCAAGCATATGCGAGAGGGTGAGGCAATTACGAAAAGAGAGGTCCAAACGATGGAAGAGGGAAAGGGAAGAAACCAAAGTGCCTGTAGAACCAGCATAATTCCCTTACGGGCTAGATCTGGGCACCCTCAAAGGCGCATGGGCATGACCACGTACTTGCAGCGTTCCTCACCCATCCCGCGAATGAGGCAACAACTGTTGGGATCGGAAAACTGGATTTGGACCTTGCCAGTCTCACAGGCCATCACAGCATCCAGCAGATAGTTGACATTGAAACCGATTTCCATCGGATTGCCCTCGTAGTTCACGGAAACTTCTTCTTCCGCCTCTTCGTGTTCCGGATTGTGCGCGGAAACCTTCAAAATTCTGTCAGACAAGGCCATACGAACGCCTCGATATTTTTCGTTGGAAAGGATGGAAACCCGGTGCAGAGCTTGCCTCAGGAGATCTCGGTCACAGGTCAGAGTGTTCTCACCGGACAAGGGCAATACGTTCTGATATTCGGGAAAGCGACCATCGATGAGCTTGGTAGTAAAGCACATCTCGGGTGTGCTTACCCGCACAAAATTGCTCCCCAGTGTAATGATAGTCTCATTGTCCTCGTCTCCCAACAATCGCACGAGTTCCAGCACGGCCTTCCTTGGGATTATAACATATTGATTTTCCAAAATTTTAATTGGATTTTGCAGCTCACAATAAGCCAAGCGGTGGCCATCTGTCGCCACCAGGCGTATCTGGTCCCCCGCCAGCTCGAGCAGCATGCCATTGAGATAGTAGCGGACATCTTGCTGAGCCATGGCAAAATAGGTTCGCTCCAGGGCGCGCTTGAGCGTGGACTGCGGCAGGGAAAATTCCAGGATGGTTTCCTTGGTCTCAATGCTTGGAAACTCTCCTGCGGGTAGCGTGGTAAGTGTGAAGCGACTCTTGCCTGAACAGATGGTAGCACGTTCCTCCTGAACGGTGACCCGAATCTCGGCCTGCTCCGGTAGGGCGCGACAGATGTCCAAAAACTTGCGCACTGGCAATGTAATTTCCCCCTCTTCGCCTTGGTCCACCTCGATCTGGGTATGCATCTGCACCTCCAGATCGGTGGCTGTTAGGGCCAAACGGCCGTCGTGCACGGTAAGCAAAACATGAGAGAGAATGTGCAAGGTTTGGCGCTTCTCCACCACACCGTTGACCATCTGCAAGGGTTTCAAGAGGGGCTCTCGAGTGATAATAAATTTCATAACCATATTCCTGGTTCTGCTGCTATTAGCTTGATCCTTTTCCCGGGACAACCATTTTTGTTTACAAAAATCAAAATCTTTTCAGATTTTCGGGTGTTGTGTGCTTGTGCGGGTTCTGTGTACGGGCTGTGCATGAACTGTGCATGAACAGGGGCACTTATCCACAGGCGATTTTATCCACAGCCTTTCTACATCATGTGGTCAGCATTCTCAACAGATTGGCATAGTCTTCCTTGACCCGGCTGTCGGTCTCTCTTAACTCTTTGATTTTCCTGCAAGCATGTAATACGGTGGTGTGATCGCGGCCACCGAAGGCCTCACCGATCTCTGGTAGGCTGTGGTTGGTGAGTTCCTTGGCCAGGGCCATTGCCAGCTGGCGAGGCCGTGCCACGGATCGGGAGCGCCGCTTGGATTTGAGGTCGGCGATGCGGATCTTGCAATAGTCCGCCACGGTCTTTTGGATGTTGTCGATGGTCACCAGCTTGTCCTGGATGGCGATGAGGTCTTTGAGGGCGTCCTTGGCTAAGTCCAGGGAAATGGGTCGGCCGGTGAAGCCGGCGTGGGCCGCTACCCTGCGCAAGGTTCCTTCTAATTCGCGGATGTTGGACCGGATACGCTGGGCGATGAAGAAGGCGACGTCCTCAGGAAGAGTGACCTGGAATTGCGTGGCCTTACTCATGAGAATGGCCACACGAGTCTCCAGCTCCGGAGGATCGATGGCCACCGTGAGTCCCCAGCCGAAGCGGGACTTGAGGCGTTCCTCCAGGCCACCCACTTCCTTTGGGTAGCGATCGCAGGTCATGATGACTTGGCTCTGCCCCTCCAACAAGGTATTGAAAGTATGAAAGAATTCTTCTTGTGAGCGTTCTTTGTTGGCGAAGAACTGGATGTCGTCGATGAGCAGGGCGTCCACGGAACGGTAGTAGCGTTTGAATTCGTTGATGGCATTGTGCTGGAAGGCCTTGACCATGTCGCCCACGAAGCGCTCGGAATGGACGTAGACCACCCGCGCCTGGGGATCGCGCTGGACGATGACATTGCCGATGGCATGCATCAAATGGGTCTTGCCAAGGCCCACACCGCCATAGATGAACAAGGGGTTATAAGCTTTGCCCGGGTTTTCGGCCACCTGCATGGAAGCGGCTCTTGCCAACTGATTCGATTTTCCTTCCACAAAGGTGTCGAAAGTGAATTCGGGTTGCAGGTTGCGCACGTGCCGCACTTCCCGGTCACCCCGGCGTGTGAAGTTTGCGTCACAAAGCGGCGCTGTAGCGGAGGAGGATTCCTGGCTACCGATCTCTAGACTGACCTTGAAATCCGGCATGCCCGTGTAGCGCATTGTGATTTCGGAGATATGCTGGTAGAAGCGCTCGCTTACATGTTCCATCACGAAGCGATTTGGCGCCAGCAAACGCAGGGTTCGCCCTTCCTCGATGGCTTGCAGGGGTCGGATCCAGGTGTTGAACTGCCCTGTACTCAGCTCACTTTCCAGATGGTCAAGACACTTCTTCCAAAGCGCACTCTCCACGAGCAGATCACCTCCCCATCGATAAAACTCGCTCAATCATCTCGGATTCTCCTGAAGAACTGCAGGCTGGATACCAAGTCTCACCGAAACTGTCTTCTGTCGGTCCCAGAAGCTGTCCAGCCTCGATGCTCGCTGCGCAGCGGTGCGGTGAATCGCTGGCGTCCGCTCTTGACGAGGTCCCCGCATGACGAATGAATCGGAAGGAGCGAAACCGGCATCTGCAAGGGAATCGGTCCGTTACGACTCACCACTGCACCTAGGCGGATCCGGTGGCGAGATTGGAAGTGTATACCCCTTTCCCGGAGCGATCCACCCGCGCGAAGCCAGATTCTGGAGGGTAATCCCAGAGGGGTGGAAAAGTCGAATGAGGGGAGCAAGAAGGGGCGCGTGATTGACAGGAAAGGGGCAAAGTCTGTATGTTTATGCCCTTTGTTTTTGGGCCTTGGGCAGCCGGCCGCAATGCGGCAGGTTGCCGCTTTGAGAGTCGTTTCGAACATTCAGGGCTAGAGGCTGCGGGACCTTGAAGGGGCGTAGCCCAAGGAATCGGAAAGCGGGATGAAAAGAACCTATCAACCGAGCAATATCAAACGCAAGCGCACCCACGGTTTTCGGGCCCGCATGCGCACTGCTGCCGGTCGCATGGTGATCAAACGTCGCCGTGCCAAGGGTAGGGTACGCTTGAGTGCCTGAGCCGTCTGGTAGCCTTGAACGCCTGGGACCGCCAGACCCAGGGGCGGGGGTTGGAGAAATCCCACCGCCTCAGGAAACCGGAGGAGTTTCGTTTCGTCACGCGGCGGTCGCGGCACCTCTCCTGTGAGTGTTTCACCGTGTTGTTTCGGGCCAACGACCTGGGCCGGGCTCGCCTGGGCCTGGCCATCGCCCGTCGGCATGTGCGTCATGCCCCACAGCGCAACACCGTGAAACGCATCGTTCGGGAGGCCTTTCGGCACCGGCGGTGGGAACTAGAGCGAGCGGCAAGGGGGCTGGATGTGGTGTTCATCTCGCGCCCGACGCTGGCGGAGAAGGACAAACGGGAACTACGCGTCATGGTAGACAGCCTGTTGGAGGACCTCACGCGATGCGCCAATTCTTGATCCGCTTCTTGATGGCGCTGATACGGGGCTATCGCTATGCCATCAGCCCCCTGCTGGGGCCGCGCTGCCGATTTCATCCCAGCTGTGCCCGGTATGCGGAAGAAGCGCTGAGCGTGCACGGCCTGTGGCGAGGGGGGTGGTTGGCCTTGCGCCGCCTGTCCCGCTGCCACCCCTGGCATCCTGGTGGTTTCGACCCCGTGCCGTCCGTCACGCACCCCATCGCAGGTCCAGGGGAGGAACGCCGCGCCCTTGAGGGGGGGATTTCCCACGCGGAAAAACCACAGAACAGCTATACCAATGGATAATCAGCGAATAATCCTGTTCTTCATCCTGTCTTTCATCCTTCTGCTCATCTGGCAGGCCTGGCAACAGGATTTCGCGCCCGTCCCAGGCTCTTCCGTTTCCCAGCAAACGACTCAGGAGCAGGAAAGTCCAGTCGCACAGAGCATCCCCGAGGCCATGGCGACCCAGCCCACGTCCGCCGAGACGGCCGTACAAGAAGACCTGCCTGATGCCGCGGCCCTGCAAATGGACGAGGCTGAAGTCCTGAAACGTGGCCAGCGCATACGCGTGACCACGGACTTGCTGGACGTGGAGATCGACACCATGGGTGGAGATCTGCGCCAGGCCGACTTGCTGGCCTATCCCGTCTCCGTGGACGAGCCAGACGAACCCTTCCGGCTCATGGAGGACGGCAAGCTCCGGGTGTTCATTGCCCAGAGCGGACTCTTGTCACGTCAGGGAGCACCGGACCACCACACCGAATATCGCGCCCTGCAGAGCCGTTACCGCCTGGAACCTGGCGCCGAGGAATTACGGGTGCCCCTGGTGTGGGAATCCGGTACCGGTATCCGGGTGACCAAGACCTACGTATTCCGGCGCGACAGCTACGTGATAGAAGTCGAGCACCGGGTGGAGAACCGCAGCGACCAGCCCTGGCGCGGGGCCCAATACCGCCAGTTCCAGCGCACCGAGCCCACGGACATGGAGAAGTCCGCATTCATCTATACCTACACGGGTGGCGTCATCTACAGCCCCGAGGAGAAATACGAAAAGATCGATTTCGACGACATGCGCGACACCGACCTCGATCGCAAGATCGAGGGCGGCTGGGCGGCTATGATCCAGCATTATTTTGTTGGCGCCTGGGTGCCCGGTCCGGAAGAGGTCAATCATTTCTACACCAAGGCGCCGAAAGACCGTCCCTACGTGCTTGGCCTGGTCTCGGAACCCGCCACCGTGGAACCGGGAAGCAGCGTGACCTTCAGCACCCGGCTCTACGTAGGCCCTAAAGAGCAAAAACGGCTCAAACAGGTGGCCGAAGGGCTGGATCTGACCGTGGACTACGGTGTTCTCACCTTCATCGCCAAGCCTTTGTTCTGGCTGCTGGAATACATCTACGACGTGATCGGCAATTGGGGCTGGGCCATCGTGGTGCTGACCTTGCTTATCAAGCTCGTGTTCTACAAGCTCTCGGAGAGCAGTTACCGCTCCATGGCCAATATGCGCCGCCTGCATCCCAAGATCGTCGCTTTGCGCGAGCGTTATGGTGACGACCGCCAGCGCCTGAGTCAGGCCATGATGGAACTCTACAAGAAGGAGAAGATCAACCCCCTGGGCGGTTGTTTGCCCATGCTGGTGCAGATCCCGGTATTCATCGCCCTGTACTGGGTGCTGCTCGAGAGCGTGGAGCTGCG
>WFNO01000097.1 GCA_015488555.1 Gammaproteobacteria bacterium | reverse complement strand
GACAAGAATCAGGACCAGGGCTCTTTACAGCGGTTCACCAGCCGTAACCGATGCGTATGCCCCAAACGTCCATACGACTCTCCGGCTGCCAGACCACTATCGTTCCCGCGACCTCCGGCGGCGAGGCATCGAAGCGGTAACTCTCGTAGAATAACCGTACAAGTACGGCACCGCGGGGTCGGGGAAGGCGAAACTCATAGTAGGCATAGCCTGACCAGCGCTCTCCGGGCGATAGTTCCACATCGAAGACGTCTACTTCCTCGTCGATGGATACGGGCCGACGTGCCCCCACCTGCAGATAACTTTCGCCCGCCCACTGGGGCCAGAGCAGACCTAATCCCAAGCGCCCATAGGATAGGGTATACTCTTCCTCCAGACCTCCTACGCTGAAGCCGTTGGTATTCTGGCTGTCGGCGATGTCGCGGCGCCACGATTCCACACCGATGCCCAGAATCAAATCCGCCGCGAAGATCGAGCTGCGAGATTGTACTCGATACCCGCCCAGCACCTCGGCAATCCAGCCGGTATAACGGGAGTTGGAAGCCGTGAACACGCCCGAGGAGTCTTGCCCGTCGTAATCTACCTCGCCACCGTAAGCGGAAACGTCGATCTCGTAGAGCAGGCCGCGGGGTAGCGTGACACTATTGCCCAACCTCAGCCCCCCCCGCACACGAGGTCCTTGTTCTGTCAACAAGCGCCAGCCATCCTCGTCGAACTCTTGCCAGCGGAAATTCTCCACGCCCAGATGAAAAAAAGTATTCACGGCCTTGGCCCCGGCCTGTGCCGCCAGCACCGCGGTATTCATCAATCCCAACAGGAAAACGCCCGCCACCCGGGACGTCTTGTGCCAATGCATGCGCTGTCCCCTCGTCCTTCGCTCTCGTCATCCAGTGTTCACATTCTCTGTGTGCCATAGGCCGCCTGCAGGAGGGCCGAGCAAGGTATGCCACAGGCTTGCCTTGTCGTTCCACCACAACCCACGTAGCTTATCGTACTCGAATACTGGCGTGGGAAAAAACAATGAAGAATGGGGTGGTCGACGTGTGCTTCATTCAGGTGAGGATCACCCGAATCTCCACCCCATCGTTCTGGTCCTCGGCGCCGTCTTCGCCTTCCCAATCGTTGCCCCAGCGATCCAGATCCGCACTCCACAACAGGCCGTCCTCGACCACTTCTGCAGCATCCTGCACGTCTGCAAGAAAATACTTCCGCTCGTAAGGCCCTTGCATGCGATTCACCTCCTGCGGTACCGAAAATCTCGACACCACATGAGCGTTATCGGCACGAATCTGGCGACTCTTGATAGACGGCAGACATACATGAAAGCGGCATCCGTGAAAAAAGCTGCAAATGTTTTACCAAAATTGCATTTTTCCGGCGGCTTTCCTTGGGCCACCTTTGAATTTGTGTTACATTTCAACCGTAACATTCAGCAAGCAACATTGGCTTGAAGGAAAGGAAGTCGAGGCGTCATGGGCATTCCCCTGCGTGTGCTGTTGGTCGAGGATTCGGAGGACGACGCAACCCTGCTATTGCGAGAACTGCGCCGGGGCGGTTTCGATCCCTTGCACCAGCGGGTGGACAACCGCAAGGACATGGAAGAGGCCTTGCACGCCCAGCGCTGGGATATTGTCATCTCTGACTATGTCCTTCCCCAGTTCGACGGCATGTCGGCGCTACAATTGCTCAAAGAGAGCGGCCTGGATCTGCCCTTCATTCTCATCTCGGGCACCATTGGCGAAGAGTATGCCGTGCGCGCCATGAAGGCCGGAGCCCACGACTACCTCATGAAAGACAATCTCACGCGCCTGATTCCGGCGGTGGAGCGGGAACTCAAGGAGGCCGAGAACCGCAGTGCCCGCAAGCGGGCCGAAGAGGTGGTGCAACACCTGACCTATCACGACAGCCTCACCGGCCTGCTCAACCGACGCGAGTTCGAGCGCCGGGTAGCCTCGGCGTTGGAGAGCGCCAAGATTAAACAGCGCCAGCACACGCTCTGTTATTTCGATCTGGACCAGTTCAAGGTCATCAACGACACCTGCGGCCACCTGGCAGGCGACGAACTGCTCAAGGAACTGGCCCGCTACCTGCAAGCCCGAGTCAACGAACGCGACAACCTGGCCCGCCTGGGCGGTGACGAGTTCGGCATCCTGCTCAAGAACCACACCCCCGAGGAAGCCTGCGACTTCGCTAAGGAGCTGCTCCGCCACATCAACGCCTTCCGCTTCCGCTGGGAGGATCATGTCTACGAAGTGGGTGCCAGCATCGGTCTGGTGCATCTGGACGAGAACAGCCAGAACCTGACCAAGGTGCTGAGCGCAGCCGACGTGGCCTGTTACATGGCCAAGGAGGCGGGGCGAAACCGCATCTACGTCTACCAGGAGGAAGACCAGGCCCTCTCCCGGCGCCACAACGAGATGCAGATGGTCACCCACATCACCCGGGCCCTGAAGGAAGGCCGCTTCCGACTCTATCGCCAGGCCATCGTCCCCTTGCAGGACCCACAATCCGGCGACCACTGCGAGATCCTCATCCGCATGCAGGACATCAACGGCAGGCTCCTGAACCCGGGGGAATTCCTGCCCGCCGCCGAGCGCTATTCCCTGATGGCCAACATCGATCGCTGGGTCATCGACCAGGTGTTCCAGATGGTGGGCCGGCGTCGTGCGGCTATCCCGGCCATGTCTTTCAGAATCTGCTCCATCAATCTGTCGGGGGCATCGTTCAGCGACGAATCCCTGCTGGACTACATCCGGGAACGCACCGAACTCTATGGCGTGCTCCCTGAACAGATCTGCTTCGAGATCACCGAGACCGCCGCCATCGCCGATTTTCGCAATGCCTGCCGATTCATCACGGAACTCAAGGCCCTGGGATATTCCTTCGCCCTGGACGACTTCGGCAGCGGCCTCTCGTCCTTCTCCTATCTGAAGAACCTGCCCGTGGACTTCCTGAAAATCGACGGCAGCATCGTCAAGGACGTCCACAGCGATCCCGTGGACTACACCATGGTGGAGGCCATCAACCGCATCGGCCACGTCATGGGCATCCAGACCATCGCCGAATTCGTGGAGAATCAAGCGATCCGGGACAAGCTGGTGGAGATCGGCGTGGACTACGGCCAGGGCTACGGGATCGAGAAACCCCGCCCCCTGATGCCGCTGGAAGAAGAGGTTTCGGCCGTCCCGCAGAACCGCGCCGAAGCCGGGCCGAACTGAACTTCAGGCCTCCTTCAGCCCGAGCACGTCCTGCATGTCGTAAAGACCGGGCCCTTGCTGCATGAGCCAGACGGCGGCCCGCACCGCACCCTTGGCGAAGGTCATGCGGCTGGAGGCCTTGTGGGCGATCTCCACGCGCTCGCCGTCGCCGGCGAACATCACCAGATGCTCGCCCACGATGTCGCCGGCGCGGATGGTCTCGAAACCGATGGTGCGGCGATCGCGCTCGCCGGTATGCCCCTGGCGCCCGTACACGGCGCACTCTTCCAGATCCCGGCCCAGAGTACGGGCGATCACCTCCCCCATGCGCAGCGCGGTCCCCGAGGGGGCGTCCACCTTGTGCCGGTGATGCGCCTCGATGATCTCGATATCCACTTCCTCACCCAATACCCGCGCGGCGGTCTCCAGCAGCTTGAAGCAGAGATTGACCCCCACGCTCATATTGGGGGCCAGCACTATGGGGATCTCCCGAGCCGCCTGGGCGATCTGCGCTTTCTGTTCGCCGGTGAAACCGGTGGTGCCGATCACCACGCGCCGGCCCTGACGCCGGCAGAAGGCCGCGTTGGCAAGACTCGCCTGCGGCAGCGTGAAATCGATCAGGACATCGAAATCGTCCACCACCGCAGCCAGGGAATCACGGATCGTGATCCCGAGCCTGCCCAGGCCCGCCACCTCGCCGGCATCCTTGCCGATGGCCTCGCTGTCCGGGCGCTCGATGGCGGCACCCAATACCACATCGCCTCCCGCCGCCAGGCAGGCCTCCACCAGACTCTGTCCCATGCGCCCCGCGGCACCGGCAATGGCGACTCTCGTCATACTCCCTCCCTCCTTCGGTAATGTTCTACCCCTTTCCCCTGCAAGAGACATGGTCTGTTTGGGGATCCGGAACCATCAAGGCGATCGGGCACCCGCAACTCCAGCCGGTCTCCGCCGGGCATGGTCCGGGAGAACATCCAGAGGTACAGCGTTCAGGATTTGAGGTCCTCGAAGAATTTCTTCACCCCGTCGAACCAGGAACGGGCCTTGGGACTGTGCTTGCCGTTACGTTCCTGCAGGCTGGCCTCGAACTCGCGCAGCAACTCCTTCTGATGCTGGTTGAGATGCACGGGAGTCTCCACCACCACCCGGCACAGCAGATCCCCCACCCCGTCGTCGTGAATGGAGCGCACGCCCTTGCCCCGCAGGCGGAACACCTTGCCCGTCTGCGTCTCCGGCGGCACCTTGAGTTTCACCCGGCCGTTGAGCGTGGGCACCTCCAGTTCCCCGCCCAGGGCCAGGGTGACGAAGCTGATGGGCATCTCACAATAGAGATCATTGCCTTCACGGGTGAAAATGGGATGGGGCCGGACACGGATCTGGACATAGAGATCTCCCGGCGGGCCGCCGTTCTCGCCCGCTTCGCCTTCGCCCGCCAGGCGGATGCGGTCGCCGGTATCCACTCCGGGCGGAATCTTGACGGACAGGGTCTTGATCTCCTGGATGCGTCCCTGGCCATGGCAGGCACTGCAAGGATCGGTGACGATCTTGCCGGATCCCTTGCAGCGCGGGCAGGTCTGCTGAATGGAGAAGAACCCCTGTTGCATGCGCACCTGGCCCTGCCCGCCACAAGTGGTACAGGCGCTGGGCGTGGTGCCGCGCTTGGCGCCGCTGCCGTCGCACTGGCGGCATTTCACGCGCGTGGGAATACGGATCTTGACCGTGGTCCCCTGTACGGCCTCCTCCAGGCTCAGCTCCAGATCATAACGTAAATCCGCCCCGCGGAAGGCCTGGCTGCGGCTGGCACGGGTACCGAAGATGTCGCCGAAGACGTCGTCAAAGATATCGCTGAAACTGGCCCCGGGGCGGAAACCGCCGAAACCGCCTGCGCCGGCGGCCGCCTGATCCACACCGGCGTGGCCGAACTGGTCGTAGGCCGCCCGTTTCTGGGGGTCTGACAGCACTTCGTAGGCCTCCTTGGCGGCCTTGAATTTCTCCTCCGCTTCCTTGTCACCGGGATTACGGTCGGGATGGTATTTCATGGCCAGGCGCCGGTAAGCCTTTTTCAACTCGGCCTCACTGGCGTTGCGGGCCACCCCCAATACTTCGTAATAGTCCTGTTTCGCCATACCCGTGTACGTGTATCAGCCCTCTATCCGCACCCATCCCCTGCCGTCACTTCCTGGGGTTTCCCCATTCCGGCCCTCTCTTTATCAGGTGCGCCCTTCGGTTCAACTTTGATCTCAATTCCGACATGCAACTTTCCTGCCCACCTTCCCTCACCCCTGCACGCGCGTGACCAGCGCGTAACAGGCGAGAGCGCGCCGCCCCTCCGGACCGGCGCGCTCCGGCACGTGAGAGTACGCCCGCAGCAAGCGGGCGAACGGCATATCCTTATTTCTTGCCTTCTTCCTTGACTTCCTCGAATTCGGCATCCACCACGTTTTCCTTCTCGCCGCCGCCCGCACTCGCAGTGTCACCGCCCTCTCCAGTACCACTGGCTGCGGCTTTCTCTTCCTGCTGGCCCTGGGAACTCTGGGCATAGGCCTTCTGGGCGATGCTGCCCGAGATCTCGGTGAGCGCCCGGGTCTTCTCTTCGATGGCTGCCTTGTCGTCTCCCTTCATGGCCTCTTCCAGGGCCTTGATGGCCTCCTCCACGCGCTCCTTATCGCCGCTCTCCACCTTGTCCCCCAATTCCTCGATGGACTTGCGGGTGGCATGAATCAGGCTGTCGGCCCGGTTGCGCGCCTCCACCAGCTCGTGGAACTTGCGGTCCTCTTCCGCGTGGGCCTCGGCGTCCTTGATCATGCGCTGGATCTCCTCCTCGGAGAGGCCGCTGGAGGCCTTGATGACGATGGACTGCTCCTTGCCCGTGGCCTTGTCCTTGGCGGAGACGTGCAGGATGCCGTTGGCGTCGATATCGAAAGTCACTTCGATCTGCGGCACGCCCCGCGGCGCCGGCGGGATGTCGGTGAGGTCGAAACGGCCCAGCGACTTGTTGGCATCGGCGCGCTCGCGCTCGCCTTGCAATACATGCACGGTCACCGCCGTCTGGTTGTCCTCTGCCGTGGAGAATATCTGCGTGGCCTTGGTGGGGATGGTAGTGTTCTTCTCGATGAGCTTGGTCATCACCCCACCCAGAGTCTCGATCCCCAGGGACAGCGGCGTGACGTCCAGCAACAGCACATCCTTGACCTCGCCGCCCAGCACGCCAGCCTGGATGGCCGCCCCCAGGGCCACGGCCTCGTCAGGATTGACATCCTTGCGCGGCTCCCTGCCGAAGAACTCCTCTACGGTCTTTTGCACCAGCGGCATGCGGGTCTGCCCCCCTACCAGGATCACCTCGTTGATGTCGGAGGCCTTGAGACCGGCATCGGCCAGGGCGATCTTGCAGGGTTCGATGGTGCGCTGCACCAGATCCTCCACCAGCGCCTCCAGCTTGGCCCGCGTCACCTTGATGTTGAGGTGCTTGGGACCGCTGGCGTCCGCGGTGATGTAGGGCAGATTGACGTCGGTCTGCTGGCTGGAAGACAGCTCGATCTTGGCCTTTTCCGCCGCTTCCTTGAGGCGCTGCAGGGCCAAGGGATCGTTGTGCAGATCCACGCCCGTGTCTTTCTTGAACTCTTCGGCCAGATAGTCGATGAGCCGCTTGTCGAAGTCCTCACCGCCGAGGAAGGTGTCGCCGTTGGTGGACAGTACTTCGAACTGATGCTCGCCCTCCACCTCGGCGATCTCGATGATGGAGATGTCGAACGTGCCGCCGCCCAGATCGTATACGGCGATCTTCTGGTCGCCGCGTTTCTTGTCCATACCGTAGGCCAGGGCGGCCGCCGTGGGCTCGTTGATGATGCGTTTCACTTCCAGCCCGGCAATGCGGCCGGCATCCTTGGTTGCCTGACGCTGGGAGTCGTTGAAATAGGCGGGCACGGTGATGACGGCCTCTTTGACCTCTTCACCCAGATAGGCCTCGGCATCCTTCTTCAGTTTCATCAGCACGCGGGCGGAGATCTCCGGGGGCGCCATCTTCTTGCCCTTCACCTCCACCCAGGCATCGCCGTTGTCGGCCTTGATGATTTTGTATGGAACCAGCTTGATGTCACGCTGTACCACCTCCTCGTCGTACTTGCGGCCGATGAGGCGCTTGATAGCGAACAGAGTGTTCTCCGGATTGGTGATTGCCTGGCGCTTGGCCGCCTGGCCCACCAGGATCTCACCATCGTCCGTATAGGCCACGACAGAGGGCGTGGTCCGGCTGCCCTCGCTGTTCTCGATCACGCGCGGGCTGCCCCCCTCCATGACAGCGACGCAAGAATTGGTGGTACCCAGGTCGATTCCGATGATTTTTGCCATTGTCGATGTTCTCCATAAATCCTGAAATGAAAAGCGACGAATTCCGTAGGTTCAGCCTTATGATGGATACTCCATATATTTGGGATGCCACCCGGGCTTTCAAGCCATCTCGTCGATGGTGGGTTTGTTCTCCCCTGTTTCGGCCCCTGCTTGCCCTCCCTCGGGACCGGCCGCTTCCTTGCCGCCCCGGGCGGTATCCTTGCCCGCCGCCGAGGACACCTGAACCAGGGCTGGACGGATCAGCCGCTCGTTGAGCTTGTATCCTTTTTGATAAACGTTGAGCACCGTGTTGGGCGCCACCTCGTCGCTGGCCTGGGTGCTCATGGCCTGATGCTGCTCGGGATCGAAGCGTTCGCCCGCGGGTTCTATGGCCACCAGCCCGAACTTCTCCAGTACCCCTTGCAGCATCTTCAGGGTCAGCTCCAGCCCCTCCGTCACCTTGGCCAGGTCGGCCTCCCTGCCGCTGGCCGCGGCCAGTCCCAGTTCCAGACTATCCACCACAGGCAGCAACTCACGCATGAACTTCTCCAGGGCGAACTTGTGGGCACTCTCCAGGTCCCGTTGAGCCCGGCGCTGGAAATTCTCCAGATCGGCCCGCGCGCGCAGCAACTGGTTCCAGTACTCGTCCGCCTTGGCCTGGGCATCCTGGAGCGTGAGCAACAACTCCTCGTGCGTCAGAGACTGGTCTTGTGATCGCCCACCTGATTGCCCACTGGCCTCCGAGGAGGGTGACTCCGAGGTGGAGGGAGTAGAGGGCCCCTGAGAAAATTCGGACCGCGTCTCCTCCGAACCCTCCACACCAGTTTCCCGAGACGCCTGGGTGTTCACATCCCTTGGTTTGTCTTCACTCATCTTTTCCATCCCTTCATTAATCAGCCTGCATTATCGGCCTTCACCTCGACTGTGCTGATCCGAATACGGCTCACCGGAACGCTTTTGCACAACCGCATTCGGTGGAACCCCAACCAAGAAACCATACTCCCGCCAAGCCACCCTCGCCGAACTCTTCATGGCTTCCAGCGTTCATTACGGCGACCATTCCATCGGAACCGTAGGGAGAGCCCACCGATCCACCTGCCCGGAATCTCTCCGGAGGGAACTTCTTGAAAAATCCCCCAGCACCACTTCTGGGATCTCTGGGTACAACCTCTTGCGGATCCCCGGACGGAAAGGGCAAAAATGTATGCAATTCCCACGCAAATGGCAAACGACATTTGGTTGCCCTCGCACACCGGTACTACTCTTTGCACCGTTTGCCCATGCTCCCCGAGCAGGGTTGGGAGCCCATCGGTTATCCCGTAATGGTGGGGCTCAAAGATGCTGTTTCAAGGCCGCGCTCACCAATTTGGCCGTCACGTCCACCAGCGGAATGACCCGCTCGTACGGCATGCGGGTAGGGCCGATCACGCCCAGCACCCCCAGGACCTTGCCATCCACCTGATAGGGGGCGGAAACCACACTGCAGTCGTTCAACACCCCGTATCCCGACTCCTCTCCGATGAAGATCTGCACGCCACGGCTGTTGAGGCACTGATCCAATAGATGTAAGACTTGGCGTTTCTCGCTGAAGGCTTCGAACAGCTCCCGCAACTTGTCCACGTCCGACAGCTCTTCGAATTCCATCAACCTGGTCTGACCGGACAGGATCAGCTCTTCGCTGCCCGGGGTCTTCTCGAAGACCTGCTCCGCCATGGCGATGGCATTGCGCATGAGCTGATCCATCTCGTCGCGCGCGGAATGCAGATCGGTGAGCAGTTGCTGGCGCACGTCCGACAGGTTCTTGCCCGCGAACAGGTCATTGAGGCAATTGGCCGCCTGCTGCAACTCGGCGGTGCTGTAGGGGCGCTGGGTCCGGATGATGACGTTCTCCACCTCCTGATCGCTGATCACCAGGATGGCCAGCACCCGATTGCCGGACAACGGCAGGAACTCGATGTGGCGCAGCGAGAGATATTCTCGACTGGGCAGCATCACCACCCCCGCCATGCGTGAGAGTTCCGCCAGCATGGCTGACACCGAACTGGCCAGATCCGGGATGGAATCCTCCTCCGCCACCTGTTCTTCGAGACGGCGAATCTGGACCTCATCGAGGGGCTGTACTGTCAACAAACTGTCCACGAAGAACCGGTAGCCCTGCGGCGTGGGAACGCGCCCGGCAGAGGTGTGCGGAGAAGTGACCAGTCCCAGCTCCTCCAAATCGGCCATCACACTGCGAATAGTGGCCGGGCTCAGATCCAGCCCCGAATCCCGGGCCAGCTTCTTGGAGCCCACCGGCTGCCCCTCCCGAATGTAGTTCTCCACCAGGACCTTCAAAAGGTGTTGGGCACGCTCGCTGATCTCTGGAGCCATTTCAGATATCCATTTCTAATCAAACACTTGATGCTGGCACTCGCGAGAAGGGAGTGCCAGGGACCATAACAACTCCCCTGCCAGGTGTCAAGAAAACGAAACATCAGCTTGGATGCCGTTTCCCCTGAAATCCCTTCCGGAATCCCAGGTATGGATTCCGCAGAAAGGGAGTGGTGCAGTTACTAATACCATCATTAACAAAGTCTCATGATGTATAATCTGAGGCATGGAATGCAAGAAAATCTTTGATGCCAGAAAGCTGCCGCGAGAGGCAAAAGAGCAACTGCGTATGGCAGCGGTAAAACGTGTGGAAAGCGGCGAGAGTCCCGAG
>WFNO01000096.1 GCA_015488555.1 Gammaproteobacteria bacterium | reverse complement strand
CGGGAGCGGTGGACCTGCCGGAGGGTGTGGAGATGGTGATGCCTGGGGACAACGTGAAGATGACGGTGAGTTTGATTGCGCCGATTGCGATGGAGGAGGGGTTGCGTTTTGCGATTCGCGAGGGTGGTCGCACGGTGGGCGCCGGCGTCGTCTCCAAGATCCTGGAATGAAGAGGTCGAATCATTCTGAAACCTGATATCTGAAATCTGATATCTGAACAAAAGGCCAGTAGCTCAATTGGCAGAGCGGCGGTCTCCAAAACCGCAGGTTGGGGGTTCGATTCCCTCCTGGCCTGCCAAAGCCGCGGGTGATTCACGGAGTAGGGCGTTCACGGTCGGATATGGCGGACAAGATCAAGTTCGTGCTGGCGGTGCTGGTGATCGGCGCGGCGCTGGCGGGATTCTATTACTATAGCGATCAGTCCCTGCTGCTGCGCGTGGTGGCCCTGCTGGTGGCAAGCGCCATATCCGCCGGGATCTTTTTTCAGACCGCTCCCGGGCGCCAGCTATGGGCCTTTTTCGGGGACGCCCGCCAGGAAGTGCGCAAAGTGGTCTGGCCCACGCGCAAGGAGACCACCCAGACCACCCTGGTGGTGGTGGCCATGGTCATCGTCGTGGCCTCCATCCTGTGGTTGTTCGATTTGTTCTTGACCTGGGCCGTGAAGTTTTTCACGGGTCAGGGAGGCTGAGGAGCCATGGCGAAGAAGCGCTGGTATGTCGTACATGTCTATTCGGGCTACGAGCAGCAGGCGGTGCGCTCGCTCAAGGAACGTATCAAGCACAGCGGCCTGGAAGACAAGTTCGGGGAGATCCTGGTGCCCACCGAGGAGGTGGTGGAGATGCGCGGCGGCCAGAAACGCCGGAGCGACCGCAAGTTCTTCCCGGGTTACGTGCTCATCCAGATGGAGATGGACGACGACACCTGGCACCTGGTCAAGGACGTGCCCAAGGTGATGGGTTTCATCGGCGGGACCAGTGACCGGCCCGCGCCCATTTCCGACCAGGAGGCCCAGCGCATCATGGAACGCATCGAGGAGGGGGCTACCAAGCCCCGCCCCAAGGTGTTGTTCGAGCCAGGCGAGGTGGTGCGCATCATCGATGGGCCCTTCGCCGACTTCAACGGCGTGGTGGAAGAGGTCAATTACGAAAAGAGCCGCCTGCGGGTGGCGGTGACCATCTTCGGCCGTTCCACACCGGTGGAGCTGGAGTTCGGCCAGGTGGAGAAGAGTTGAGGTGGGGTGCACGCGCACCCCGAATAAGACAGCGACGGGGAGCCGCGAGGCGTTTGGACCCGAGGAGTAGGAGTACATGGCAAAGAAGATCGAAGCCTATATCAAGCTGCAGGTGGGTGCTGGCCAGGCCAATCCCAGTCCCCCCGTGGGGCCGGCTCTGGGCCAGCACGGCGTCAACATCATGGAATTCTGCAAGGCCTTCAATGCCCAGACCCAGGGCATGGAGCCCGGCCTGCCCATTCCGGTGGTGATCACGGTCTATTCCGACCGCAGTTTCACTTTCGTCACCAAGACCCCGCCGGCCTCCGTGCTGCTGCGCAAGGCCGCCGGTATCGACAAGGGCAGTCCCACCCCCAACACCAAGAAGGTAGGCAAGGTGACACGCGCCCAGCTGGAGGAGATCGCTAAGACCAAGATGCCGGACATGACCGCCGCCGACTTGGATGCCGCGGTGCGCAGCATTGCCGGCAGTGCCCGCAGCATGGGGATCGAGACGGAGGGCGTGTGACATGGCGAGACTGGGCAAGCGCATGCGCGCCATTCGCGAGAAGGTGGAGCCGGGTAAGATCTACGGCGTGGACGAGGCTTTACAACTGCTGAAAGAACTCTCTTCGGTCAAATTCGACGAGTCGGTGGACGTGAGCGTCAACCTGGGTGTGGATCCGCGTAAGTCGGACCAGGTGGTGCGGGGTTCCACCGTGCTGCCGCACGGCACCGGTAAGAGCGTGCGGGTGGCGGTGTTCGCGCAGGGTGAGAACGCCGAGGCCGCCAAGGCCGCCGGCGCCGACATCGTCGGTTTCGAAGACTTGGCGGAGTCCATCAAGGCCGGCAACCTGGATTTCCACTTGGTCATCGCCACCCCCGATGCCATGCGCATCGTCGGCCAGCTGGGACAGATTCTCGGTCCCCGGGGGTTGATGCCCAACCCCAAGGTGGGTACGGTGACCCCCGACGTGGCCACTGCGGTGAAGAACGCCAAGGCCGGTCAGGTCCAGTATCGGACCGACAAGGCCGGCATCATCCACTGCAGCATCGGCAAGGTGAGTTTCGACATCCAGGCCCTGCGCGAGAATCTGCAGGCCCTGTTGGAGGCC
This sequence comes from Gammaproteobacteria bacterium, assembly GCA_015488555.1. Lineage (GTDB taxonomy): Bacteria > Pseudomonadota > Gammaproteobacteria > SZUA-140 > SZUA-140 > S012-109. The sequence goes on along the minus strand of WFNO01000096.1, from coordinate 13,448 downwards.
TTGCGCAAGGCCAAGCCCAGTGCGGCCAAAGGGGTCTACATGAAGAAAGTAACCCTGTCCACCACCATGGGTCCGGGCCTGGTGGTAGATCACAGCACACTCGGTGTCTGAGCGCACCCGCCGGCCGCGATGTGGGGCCGGCACAGGAGGTCGTTGAAGACTTTGGGCCCTCGCCCCGCACGCTGGGGCGGGGGGCGTCAAAGACCGCAGGTGCCGCCGCCACCCGTTCCGGGTGGGGTGGCTTAATGGGGAGTCCCGGCCTGCGCAGACGGTGTTACCCGAAGCAGGTTTCTTGCCTGACGACGGTCGCCGTAGGGGGGAGTCCGGCGGACGAAGGCCGGTACTCCCGGACCACTGGGGGCGTCGATCGGCCGGACCGCCTGGGATTCCGGGGCCCGAAAGGGTTGCCGGGAGGCACCGGAACCCGGCTGCATCGATGAACCATTCAAGGAGGTGAACGACTTTGTTGACCCTTGAAGACAAGAAGGCAATCGTTGCGGAAGTCGCCGAACGCGCCCGGCAGGCGCATTCCGCCATCGCAGCTGAATATCGCGGCCTGACCGTCGCCGAAATGACCGAACTGCGCCGCAGTGCCCGTGAAGCGGGGGTTTATCTGCGGGTGGTGAAAAACACCCTTGCGCGGCGGGCCCTGGAAGGCACGGAGTTCGACTGCATGCGCGAGTCCTTGTCGGGGCCCTTGCTGCTGGCCTTCTCCGGCGAGGAACCTGCGGCTCCCGCCCGGGTGCTGACCGATTTCGCCAAGGAGCACGAGCAGCTGGTGATCCGCATCGTCGCCTTGCGAGGCAAGCTGCTGGCGCCGGAGGACGCCGAGCGCCTGGCCAAGATGCCCACCCGGGACGAGGCCATCGCCATGCTTATGTCGGTGATGAAGGCGCCGGTGGAGAAGCTGGCCCGCACCCTGGCCGAGCCGGCCAACAAGCTGGCCCGTACCCTGGCGGCGGTACGCGACCAGAAAGAGGCGGCGTGAGGCGACAACGAAACGGCAACGCAATTGGAAACCATTCGTCAGACTTTTGGGAGAACGTGAATCATGGCAGTCAGTACCGATGAAATCCTGGAAACCATTTCCAACATGACCGTGATGGAGGTCGTCGATCTCATCCAGAAGATGGAAGAGAAGTTCGGCGTCTCCGCTGCCGCCGTGGCCGTGGCCGCTGCCCCCGCTGCCGCCGGCGGCGGGGAGGCTGCCGCTGCAGAGGAGAAGACCGAGTTCGACGTGGTGCTCACCAGCTTCGGCGACAACAAGGTGAGTGTCATCAAGGCCGTGCGGGCCATCACCGGACTGGGCCTGAAGGAGGCCAAGGAGTTGGTGGAAGGGGTCCCCTCGCCGGTCAAGGAAGGGATTTCCAAGGATGAGGCCGAGGAAATCAAGAAGCAACTGGAGGAAGCAGGCGCGTCGGTTGAACTCAAGTAAGCGACCACCGTCTCATACCGGACCAGAGGTCCGGCAGGAACCGGAACCGGTCGGTGGCCAAATGCGGCTGCCGGCCCGTTCCCTTATGTTTTTCTGGCACCGTTGCCGCGGGCAGCGGCTGCCGACAGCGACGTCTGTCCATTCGATTACCGACAATCAATGCTGAGGAACCCCCATGGCATATTCCTTTACCGAGAAAAAGTGCATTCGCAAGGATTTTAGCAAGCGGCCCAGCGTGCTCAAGGTTCCCTACCTGCTGGAGACGCAGATCGAATCCTACCGTGCCTTTCTGCAGGCGGACACCCCTCCCGAGCAGCGCCGTGAGCAGGGGCTGGAGGCCGCCTTCCGCTCGGTGTTCCCCATCGTCAGCTATTCCGGCAATGCCGCCCTGGAGTACGTCAGCTACGAATTGGGCAAGCCAACCTTCGATGTCAAAGAATGCCAGTTGCGCGGCGTGACCTATGCCGCGCCCATGCGCGTCAAGGTACGTCTGGTGATCTACGACAAGGACTCGCCGGCGGGCGCCAAGACGGTCAAGAACGTACGCGAGCAGGAAGTCTACATGGGGGAGATCCCCCTCATGACCCGCAACGGCACCTTCGTCATCAACGGGACCGAGCGCGTGGTGGTATCGCAGCTGCACCGTTCCCCAGGGGTGTTCTTCGACCACGACAAGGGCAAGACCCACTCCTCCGGCAAGGTCCTCTATTCGGCGCGCGTGATTCCCTATCGCGGTTCCTGGCTGGACTTCGAATTCGATCCCCTGGACTGCGTCTTCGTGCGCATCGACCGCCGGCGCAAGCTGCCGGTCACCATTCTGCTGCGCGCCCTGGGATACAACAACGAACAGATGCTGGATATCTTCTTCGACACCAACACCCTGCACTTCAAGAAGGACAGCATCACCCTGGACATCGTTCCAGAACGCCTGCGGGGCGAGACCCTGTCCTTCGACATCAAGGGGCCGCGTGGCAAGGTGATTGTGGAGGCCGGCCGGCGCATCACGGCCCGCCATATCCGGGAGCTGGAGAAGGCCGGCATCACCCGCTTCGAGGTGCCGCGTGAATACATCATCGGCAAGGTGGTGGCCCACGACGTGGTGGACGAGGACACCGGCGAGGTGATCGCCGAGGCCAACGCCGAGATCACCGCCGAGCTGCTGGACCGCCTGGTGGACGCGGGGCTGGAGACGATCAAGATCCTCTACACCAACGAGTTGGACTGCGGTCCCTTCATCTCCCAGACCCTGCGCATCGATCCCACCCGCACCCGCCTGGAGGCGCTGGTGGAGATCTATCGCATGATGCGTCCAGGCGAGCCGCCCACCAAGGAGGCAGCCGAGATGCTGTTTCACAACCTGTTTTTCAATCCCGACCGCTATGACCTGTCGGCGGTAGGGCGAATGAAATTCAACCTGCGCCTGGGACGCGACAGCGAGGAGGGCCCGGGGATCCTCTACGATGGGCTCTATTTCAGCCAGCGCGGTGATGAGACTGCGCAGCAGCTGCACGCCCGTTACGGCGCCATGTCGGACATCGTCGACGCCCTCAAGGTACTCATCGACATCAAGAACGGCAAGGGCTTCGTGGACGACATCGACCACCTGGGCAACCGCCGCGTGCGCTGCGTGGGGGAGATGGTGGAGAACCAGTTCCGCCTGGGCCTGGTGCGCGTGGAGCGGGCGGTGAAGGAACGCCTGGCCCTGGCCGAGACCGAGGGCCTCATGCCCCAGGAGATGATCAACGCCAAGCCGGTGAGTGCGGTGATCAAGGAATTCTTCGGCTCCAGCCAGCTGTCCCAGTTCATGGATCAGAACAACCCGTTGTCCGAGGTGACCCACAAACGCCGCATCTCGGCCCTGGGGCCGGGCGGCCTCACCCGCGAGCGCGCCGGCTTCGAGGTGCGCGATGTGCATCCTACCCACTACGGCCGGGTGTGTCCCATTGAGACCCCGGAAGGACCCAACATCGGCCTCATCAATTCCATGTCGGTGTATGCGCGCACCAACAAGTATGGTTTCCTGGAGACCCCTTATCGCAGGGTGGTGGACGGCAAGGTGACCGATGAGATCGTCTATCTCTCGGCCATCGAGGAGAGCGACTACGTCATCGCCCAGGCCAGCGCCGCCCTGAACAAGAACGGGCTCTTCACCGAGGAGCTGGTGTCCTGTCGTCACCAGAACGAGTTCACCATGAAGTCGCCGGATCAGATCCAGTTCATGGACGTTTCGCCTATGCAGATCGTCTCGGTGGCCGCCTCGCTGATCCCCTTCCTGGAGCACGACGACGCCAACCGCGCGCTCATGGGGTCCAACATGCAGCGCCAGGCGGTGCCCACCCTGCGGGCCGAGAAGCCGCTGGTGGGGACCGGCATGGAACGGACCGTGGCTATCGATTCGGGCATCACCGTGGTGGCCGAACGCGGCGGCGTGGTGGAGTCGGTGGACGCCGGCCGCATCGTAGTGCGGGTCAACGACGAGGAGACCGCCCGCGGAGAACCCGGAGTGGACATCTACAATCTTACCAAGTATACCCGCTCCAATCAGAACACCTGCATCAACCAGAAGCCCCTGGTCAAGCCCGGCGACGTCATCGCCAAGGGCGACGTGTTGGCCGATGGTTCCTCCACGGATATGGGCGAGCTGGCCCTGGGACAGAACATGCTGGTGGCCTTCATGCCCTGGAACGGCTACAACTTCGAGGACTCCATCCTCATCTCCGAGCGGGTGGTGGAGGAGGATCGTTACACCTCCATCCACATCGAGGAGATCACCTGCGTGGCCCGAGACACCAAATTGGGGCCGGAGGAGATCACCTGCGACATCCCCAACGTGAGCGAGAGTGCCCTGGCCAAGCTGGACGAGTCCGGCATCGTCTACATCGGTGCCGAGGTGGGGCCCGGCGACATCCTGGTAGGCAAGGTGACGCCCAAGGGCGAGACCCAGCTCACCCCCGAGGAGAAGCTGTTGCGCGCCATCTTCGGCGAGAAAGCCTCGGACGTGAAGGACACTTCGGCCCGCGTCCCTTCGGGTATGTCCGGAACGGTGATCGACGTGCGTGTCTTCACTCGCGATGGTGTGGAGAAGGATGCCCGGGCGCGGGCCATCGAGAAGGCCGAGCTGGAGCGCATCAAGAAAGACCTCAACGACGAGTATCGCATCCTCGAGGACGACATCTTTCTGCGCGTCGAGAAGCTGCTCCAGGGCAAGACCGCAGCGGGTGGTCCCAAGGGGCTCAAGGCCGGCACCAAGATCACCAAGGGTTATCTGGCCGAGCTGCCGCGCGAGAAATGGTTCGAGATTCGCCTCAAGAACGACGAGGCCAACAAGCAGTTGGAGCAGCTCAACGTCCAGCGCCAGGAGCAGAAAAAGCTCTACGAAGAGAAGCTGGAGGAGAAGCGTGCCAAGCTTACCGCCGGTGACGACCTGGCACCTGGCGTGCTGAAGATGGTCAAGGTCTACCTGGCGGTGAAGCGGCGCATGCAACCCGGTGACAAGATGGCCGGGCGTCACGGCAACAAGGGGGTGATTTCCATGATCGTGCCAGTGGAGGACATGCCTTACATGGCCGACGGCGCGCCGGTGGACATCGTGCTCAATCCCCTGGGCGTACCGTCGCGCATGAACGTGGGGCAGGTGCTGGAGACTCATCTGGGCTGGGCGGCCAAGGGCCTGGGACTCAAGATCGGTGAGATGCTGGATGCGCAGCGGAAGGTGAGCGAGATCCGCAAGTTCCTGGAAAAGATCTACAACGCCAGCGGCAAGAAGGAGGATCTCTCCGCTCTCACCGACGAAGAGATCCTGGAACTGGCGAACAACCTGCGCAATGGCGTGCCCATGGCCACACCGGTCTTCGACGGCGCCGAAGAACACGAGATCAAGGCCATGCTGGAATTGGCCGGCTTGCCCACCACGGGGCAGACCATCCTCTACGACGGCCGTACCGGCGAGGCCTTCGACCGCCCCGTCACCGTGGGATACATGTACATGCTGAAACTCAACCACCTGGTGGACGACAAGATGCACGCCCGTTCCACCGGGCCCTACAGCCTGGTGACCCAGCAGCCCCTTGGGGGCAAGGCCCAGTTCGGCGGCCAGCGCTTCGGCGAGATGGAGGTGTGGGCCCTGGAGGCCTATGGCGCCGCCTACACCCTCCAGGAGATGCTCACCGTCAAGTCCGACGACGTGCAGGGGCGTACCACCATGTACAAGAACATCGTCGATGGCGATCACCGCATGACCCCGGGGATGCCGGAGTCTTTCAACGTACTCCTGAAGGAAATCCGCGCCCTGGGCATCGATGTGGAGCTGGAGTGAGGGCGCCGGTGGCACCGGCGGGGTGAGAACCTAGTCACACGCAAACGAGATAGAGCAGGAGACATGGCGTTGAACAACCTAATCAACTTTCTGAAACAGCAGGGACAGAGCGACGAGTTCGATTCCATCCGCATCGGTCTCGCATCGCCCGCCAAGATCCGCTCCTGGTCCTACGGCGAGGTCAAGAAGCCCGAGACCATCAACTACCGGACCTTCAAGCCGGAGCGGGACGGCCTGTTCTGTGCCAAGATCTTCGGCCCCCTGAAGGACTACGAGTGTCTGTGCGGCAAATACAAGCGCCTCAAGCACCGCGGTGTGATCTGCGAGAAATGCGGGGTCGAGGTCACGATCACCAGGGTGCGCCGCGAGCGTATGGGCCACATCGAACTGGCCAGCCCGGTGGCACACATCTGGTTCCTCAAGTCCCTGCCCTCGCGCATGGGCCTGCTGCTGGACATGACCCTGCGCGACATCGAGCGGGTGCTCTACTTCGAGGCCTTCGTGGTCATCGATCCGGGCCTGACCCAGCTGGAGCGCGGCCAGCTGCTCACCGACGAGGCCTATCTGGACGCCATCGAGGAATACGGCGACGAATTCGACGCCCGCATGGGGGCCGAGGCCATCCACGAGCTGTTGCGCACCCTGGACATCAAGAGCGAAGTGGCCAAGCTGCGCGAGGAGATCGCCGCCGCCGGTTCCGAGACCAAGATCAAGAAGCTCAGCAAGCGCCTCAAGCTGATGGAGGCCTTTCTCGCTTCCGGTAACAAGCCAGAATGGATGGTGTTGTCGGTGCTGCCGGTATTACCGCCGGAGCTGCGTCCCCTGGTGCCGCTGGACGGCGGTCGTTTTGCCACTTCCGATCTCAATGACCTCTATCGCCGGGTGATCAACCGCAACAACCGCCTGAAGCGGTTGCTGGATCTCAATGCCCCGGATATCATCGTGCGCAACGAGAAGCGCATGCTGCAAGAAGCGGTGGACGCCCTGCTGGACAACGGTCGGCGCGGCAAGGCTATCACCGGCACCAGCAAGCGGCCCTTGAAGTCCCTGGCGGACATGATCAAGGGCAAGCAGGGGCGCTTTCGCCAGAACCTGCTGGGCAAACGTGTGGACTATTCGGGCCGTTCCGTGATCGTGGTGGGGCCCACGCTCAAACTGCATCAGTGCGGTTTGCCCAAGAAGATGGCCCTGGAACTGTTCAAGCCCTTCATCTTCAGCAAGATCGAGCGCCGCGGCCTGGCGCCCACCATCAAGGCGGCTAAGAAGCTGGTGGAGAAGGAAGGGCCGGAGGTCTGGGACATCCTCGACGAGGTGATCCGTGAGCATCCGGTATTGCTCAATCGCGCTCCCACCCTGCACCGCTTGGGCATCCAGGCCTTCGAACCGGTGCTCATCGAGGGCAAGGCCATCCAGCTCCATCCCCTGGTGTGCACCGCCTTCAACGCCGACTTCGACGGCGACCAGATGGCGGTGCACGTGCCCCTGTCCCTGGAGGCCCAGCTGGAGGCCCGAGCCCTGATGATGTCCTCCAACAACGTGCTCTCGCCGGCCAACGGCGAGCCCATCATCGTGCCCTCCCAGGACGTGGTGCTGGGGCTCTACTACATGACCCGTGAGAAGATCAACGTCCCCGGCGAGGGCATGGCCTTCAGTGACATCCAGGAAGTGCACCGCGCCTACGAGAACCGCCTGGTGGACCTGCATGCGCGCATCAAGGTGCGCATCCGCGAGGTGCTGCTGGAGAACGGCGAGCGCCGGGAGCGGACCCGCTTGGTGGATACCACCGTGGGCCGTGCCTTGTTGTTCGAGATCGTGCCCGAAGGCCTGTCCTTCGACCTGGTGAACCAGGACATGACCAAGAAGGCCATTTCCAACCTGGTCAACGCGTGCTACCGCAAGGTGGGCCTGAAGGAGACAGTGATCTTTGCTGACAAGCTGATGTACACCGGCTTCGCCTACGCCACCCGCTCCGGCGTCTCCATCGGCGTCAACGACATGAACATCCCCGAGGAGAAGGCCGAGATCATCCGTGCCGCCGAACGCGAGATCAAGGACATCGAGAACCAGTACAAGTCCGGCCTGGTGACCAACGGCGAGCGCTACAACAAGGTGGTGGACATCTGGTCGCACACCAACGAGCTGGTGGCCAAGGCTATGATGGAACACCTGGGTACCGAGGTGGTGAAGGATGCCAAGGGCAAGGAAGTGCGGGTCAAATCCTTCAACTCCATTTTCATGATGGCCGATTCCGGCGCCCGCGGCAGCCAGGCCCAGATTCGCCAGCTGGCGGGCATGCGCGGCCTGATGGCCAAGCCCGACGGTTCCATCATCGAGACCCCCATCACCGCCAACTTCCGCGAGGGACTGGATGTGTTGCAGTACTTCATCTCCACCCACGGCGCGCGCAAGGGACTGGCGGACACGGCGCTCAAGACCGCCAACTCCGGTTATCTCACCCGCCGTCTGGTGGACGTGGCCCAGGATCTGGTGATCACCGAGGAGGACTGTGGCACCAGCCACGGGCTCACCATGAGCCACATCATCGAGGGTGGTGAGATCGTCGAGCCCCTCAACAATCTGGTGCTGGGGCGGGTCACGGCCGAGGACGTGAAGCTGCCGGGCGAGACCGATGAGGTGTACATCCCCGCCGGTACTCTGCTAGACGAGCATTGGGTGCAGCGCATCGAAGAAGAGGGTATCGAACAGATCAAGGTGCGCTCGCCCATCACCTGCGAGACCCGCTACGGCATCTGCGCCAAGTGCTACGGCCGCGACCTGGCGCGCGGCCATCTGGTCAACATCGGCGAGGCGGTGGGCGTGATCGCTGCCCAAAGCATCGGCGAGCCGGGCACCCAGCTCACCATGCGTACCTTCCACATCGGCGGCGCCGCCTCGCGCGCGGTGGTGGCCAACAAGGTGGAGATCAAGACCACCGGTACCGTGCGCCTGCTCAACATCAAGCTGGTGGAGAATGCCAGCGGCAACCTGGTGGCGGTGTCCCGCTCCGGCGAGCTGGCGGTGCTGGACGCCACCGGGCGCGAGCGCGAGCGCTACAAGATCCCCTATGGCGCCACCCTGACGGTGCGGGACGGCGATCACGTGGAGGCCGGCCAGGTGCTGGCTACCTGGGATCCGCACACCCATCCCGTGGTCACCGAGGTGGCGGGGCGCCTGCAGTACAGTGACATCGTCGAGGGGGTCACCGTGCAGCGCCACGTCGACGAGGTCACCCACCTCACCAGCCTGGTGGTCACCGACCCCAAGAGCCGCGGCATGAGCGCCAAGGACCTGCGCCCCATGGTCAAGATCGTGGACGAGGAGGGCAAGGAGCGTTGCTTCGCCGGCACCGACATCCCGGCGGTCTACTATCTGCCGGCCGGGGCCATCATCAACATGGAGGACGGCGCCGAAGTGCGGGTGGGGGACGTGATCGCCAGGATTCCTCAGGAGTCCACCAAGACCCGTGACATCACCGGCGGTCTGCCGCGGGTGGCGGACCTGTTCGAGGCCCGCAAACCCAAGGACCCGGCCATCCTCGCCGAGATCTCCGGCACCGTGGGCTTCGGCAAGGAGACCAAGGGCAAGCAGCGCCTGGTGATCGTGGGGGCGGACGGCCAGACCGTGGAGACCCTGATTCCCAAGTGGCGCCACATCACCGTGTTCGAAGGCGAGCACGTGGAGAAGGGCGAAGTGGTGGTGGACGGCGAATACTCGCCCCACGACATCCTGCGCCTGTTGGGTATCGAGGCTCTGGCCAACTACATCGTCAAGGAGGTACAGGACGTCTACCGACTGCAGGGCGTGCGCATCAACGACAAGCACATTGAGGTGATCGTGCGCCAGATGCTGCGCAAGGTGGAGATCACCGATCCCGGGGATACTGCTTTCCTCAAGGGAGATCAGGTGGAGTATGCCCGCATTCTGGAAGAGAATGAGAAGATGGTGGTCGAAGGCAAGGAGCCGGCCCATTTCGAGCACGTCTTGCTGGGCATTACCAAGGCCTCCCTGGCTACCGAGTCCTTCATCTCGGCGGCTTCCTTCCAGGAGACAACCCGGGTGCTTACCGAGGCCGCCGTCAACGGCAAAGTGGACCGCCTGCGCGGACTCAAGGAGAACGTCATCGTCGGGCGCCTCATCCCGGCGGGCACCGGCTTGGCCGCCCAGCGCGAACGCAAGCGCCGCGAGGCCGCTGAACGCGAGGCCGAGCGCCGCACCCCCACCAGCGAGGAGGTGGAAGAGGCCCTGCGCAAGGCCCTCAAGGTCACTTGATTGAGCGGCGCGGCGGTAACGCAGAAAAGCCCCGGACACCCCCCGGGGCTTTTTCTATGGCGAGTGGTACCAGGCACGCCCCTGGACAATGCCTTTCGCGGGCTATTGAACTTGACAGAGACGCAAGATCGCCCTAAACTTTCGCGGCTTTGTAGAGATACATCTCTCTTTCGCGGAACAACTGCAATTTAAGCGTTCAACCGTTGGTGGTCGCGTCCCTGCCGGGGCGCACACGATGGCTGGACGCTTAACTGTTTATTTGGGGTGGAGTTCGACAAGGTATGGCGACAATCAATCAGTTAGTACGTAAACCCAGGGTGCGGAAGAAGACCAAGAGCGCGGTCCCGGCGCTGGAGGGCTGCCCGCAGAAGCGCGGGGTGTGCACGCGCGTCTACACGACCACCCCCAAGAAGCCCAATTCGGCGCTGCGCAAAGTGGCCCGCGTGCGTCTCACCAACGGCATGGAGGTGACCACATACATCGGCGGTGAGGGCCACAACCTGCAGGAGCACAGCGTAATCCTGATCCGCGGCGGCCGTGTCAAGGACCTGCCCGGCGTGCGCTATCACACGGTGCGCGGCAGCCTGGACGCCTCCGGCGTGGAGGGGCGGCGCCAGGGCCGCTCCAAGTACGGTACTAAGCGGCCCAAGTCGTGAGCCGGGACAGTTAGCGAGGTCGAGCGAGTATGCCCAGAAGAAGAGTCGTAGCCAAGCGCGAGGTGCTGCCCGATCCCAAGTACGGGGATCGCACCCTGGCCAAGTTCATCAACATGGTGATGAAGAACGGCAAGAAGTCCGTGGCCGAGAAGATCGTCTACGGCGCCTTGGACGAAGTGGTGGCCCGGGGCAAGCAGGAACCCCTAGAGGTCTTCAGCGAGGCCCTGGACAACGTCCGCCCGCTGGTAGAGGTGAAATCACGGCGCGTGGGCGGTGCCACCTACCAGGTGCCCATCGAGGTCAACAGCGTGCGCGGCCTGGCCTTGGCCATGCGCTGGCTGGTGGAGGCGGCCCGCAAGCGCGGCGAGAAGTCCATGGGCCTGCGCCTGGCGGCTGAGATCCTGGACGCCGCCGAAGGGCGGGGCTCAGCGGTGAAGAAGCGCGAAGACACCCACCGCATGGCGGAGGCCAACAAGGCCTTCTCGCATTATCGTTGGTGACGGCGGCGCGGTAACGGTAACAGTATCAACAGCCCAGACGGGAAGCAGACAGGAACAGAGACGTGGCACGAAAAACACCCATTGAGCGCTACCGGAACATCGGCATCATGGCCCACATTGATGCCGGCAAGACCACCACTACCGAGCGCATTCTTTATTATACGGGGGTCTCGCACAAAATCGGCGAGGTCCACGACGGCGCGGCCACCATGGACTGGATGGAGCAGGAACAGGAGCGCGGCATTACCATCACCTCGGCCGCCACCACCTGTTTCTGGAGCGGTATGGAGCACCAGTTCCCCCAGCACCGCATCAACATCATCGATACTCCCGGACACGTGGACTTTACCATCGAGGTGGAGCGCTCCCTGCGGGTGCTGGACGGGGCCTGCGCCGTGTTCTGCGCCGTGGGCGGCGTGGAGCCCCAGTCGGAGACCGTGTGGCGCCAGGCTAACAAGTACGGCGTGCCGCGCCTGGCCTTCGTCAACAAGATGGACCGCGCCGGGGCAGACTTTCTGCGCGTGGTGAACCAGATCCGCGAGCGCCTGGGGGCCAATCCGGTGCCCATCCAGCTGCCCATCGGGGCCGAGGAGAGTTTCGAAGGCGTGGTCGACCTGGTCAAGATGAAGGCCATCTACTGGGACGACAGCACCATGGGCATGCGCTTCGAGGAGCGCGAGATCCCAGACGCGCTCAAGGACGCCGCCGAAAAGTGGCGCGAGAACCTGATCGAGAACGCCGCCGAGGCCAACGAAGAATTGATGGAGAAGTACCTGGAGGGCGGCGAGCTGAGTACCGAGGAGATCAAGAAGGGCCTGCGCATCCGCACCCTGAACAACGAGATCGTGCCTGCTCTGTGCGGTTCGGCCTTCAAGAACAAGGGCGTGCAGGCCATGCTGGACGCGGTGATCGAATATTTGCCTTCACCGGTGGACGTGCCGCCCATCAAAGGCGTACTCGACGATGCCGAGGGTACCGAGGCGGAGCGCCATGCCTCCGACGACGAGCCCTTCGCCGCCCTGGCCTTCAAGATCGCCACCGATCCCTTCGTCGGTACGCTCACCTTCTTCCGTGTCTATTCGGGGGTGATCACTTCCGGTGATACCGTATACAACCCGGTGAAGGGCAAGAAGGAGCGCATCGGCCGTCTGGTGCAGATGCACGCCAATCACCGCGAGGAGATCAAGGAGGTGCGGGCCGGGGACATCGCCGCGGCGGTGGGACTCAAGGACGTCACCACCGGCGACACCCTGTGCGACGTCAACCACGTCATCACCTTGGAGCGCATGGAGTTTCCGGAGCCGGTGATCTCGGTGGCCGTGGAGCCCAAGACCAAGGCCGACCAGGAGAAGATGGGCATCGCCCTGCAGAAGCTGGCCCAGGAGGACCCGTCCTTCCGCGTCCATACCGACGAGGAGTCGGGTCAGACCATCATCTCCGGTATGGGCGAGTTGCACCTGGAGATCATCGTCGATCGCATGAAACGCGAGTTCGGCGTGGAGGCCAATGTAGGTGCACCCCAGGTGGCCTATCGCGAGACCATTCGCTCCACGGTGGAGCAGGAAGGCAAGTTCGTGCGCCAGACCGGCGGCCGCGGGCAATACGGCCACGTATGGCTGCGCCTGGAGCCCCTGGAGCGGGGTGCCGGTTACGAGTTCGTCAACGCCATCGTCGGCGGGGTGGTGCCGCGCGAATACGTCCCTTCCGTGGACAAGGGCGTGCAGGAGCAGATGGAGAACGGCGTACTCGCCGGTTATCCGGTGGTGGACGTCAAGGTGACCCTGTTCGACGGCTCCTACCACGACGTCGACTCCAGCGAGATGGCCTTCAAGATCGCCGGCGCCATGGCCTTCAAGGAAGGGGCGCTGAAGGCCAATCCCGTGCTGCTGGAGCCCATCATGAAGGTGGAGGTAGTGACGCCCGAGGACTACATGGGTGACGTCATGGGCGACCTCAACCGGCGCCGGGGGGTGGTGCAAGGCATGGAAGACGCCCCCACGGGCAAGATCATCCGCGCCGAGGTACCGCTGGCGGAGATGTTCGGTTATGCCACCGACCTGCGTTCCGCCACCCAGGGACGTGCCACCTATACGATGGAGTTCGAGAAGTACGCCGAGGCCCCCAGCAACATTGCCGAGGGGGTCATCAAGAAGGCGTCCTGATCGTTTGGGTCTATTTCATTGAACGACAACACGCAATCTACAAGAACGAGCGAGGTAGAGAACGGTGTCCAAGGAAAAATTTGAGCGTACGAAGCCGCATGTGAATGTGGG
>WFNO01000095.1 GCA_015488555.1 Gammaproteobacteria bacterium | reverse complement strand
GACTTGGTTGGGCCGCTCAATGCAAAGCCCCCGCAGCAAATAGGGATAGACCTTGTGATCCTGCCGGCGCCTGCTCAGATTCCTCTTGGGATACAAGGCCTTAACTCCCATCTCCGCCATCAGGCGCTGAAGCGACGGCATTTGAAACGTCCGTCCTCAAGCTTCCATGCGCGAGTATAACCGCATTCCGTACACCGTCTCATACACAGACCAGACTACAAAATCTGGTCCGATTTGTTTAGGAATTACCTAAAACTATCATTCCCATTCGATGGTCGCCGGCGGCTTGCTGGAGATGTCGTAGGTGACCCGCGAAATGCCCGGCACTTCATTGATGATGCGCCTGGAGACGGTCTCCAGCAATTCATATGGGAGATGTGCCCAGCGGGCGGTCATGAAATCCACGGTCTCCACCGCGCGTAGGGCGATGACGTATTCGTAGCGGCGCTGATCACCGGTGACGCCCACCGATTTCACCGGCAGGAAGACCGCAAAGGCCTGACTCACGCGATCATAGAGATCGTGCCTGCGCAGCTCCTCGATGAAGATGGCGTCCGCCCGGCGCAGCATGTCGGCATATTCCTTCTTCACTTCGCCGAGGATGCGCACGCCAAGGCCAGGGCCGGGAAAGGGATGGCGATAGACCATGTCGTAGGGCAGGCCCAATTCCACGCCGATCTTGCGCACCTCGTCCTTGAACAATTCCCGCAGCGGCTCCACCAGCTCGAGCTTCATGTCTTCGGGCAGGCCACCCACGTTGTGGTGGGACTTGATGACCTGGGCCTTGCCGGTGCGGCTGCCCGCGGATTCGATGACGTCGGGATAGATGGTGCCCTGGGCCAGCCAGCGCACGTCGCGCAGTGCAGCCGCCTGTTCGTCGAACACTTCGATGAACAAACGGCCGATGATCTTGCGTTTCTCCTCGGGATCACGGATCCCGGCCAGGGCCTGCAGAAAACGCTCTTCGGCATTGACGCGGATCACCTTCACACCCATGTGTCGCGCGAACACCGCCATCACCTGATCGCCTTCGTCCTGGCGCAGGAGACCGGTGTCCACGAACACACAAGTGAGCTGATCACCGATGGCACGGTGCAGGAGAGCCGCCACCACCGAGGAATCCACGCCGCCGGAAAGCCCCAGTAGCACCTGATCCTGCCCCACCCGCTCGCGCACCTGGCGGATGCTGTCCTTGATGATGTTGCCGGTGGTCCACAATGCGGCACAGCCGCAGATGTCATGCACGAAGCGCTCGATGATGCGCTGTCCCTGCCGGGTGTGGGTCACCTCGGGATGGAATTGCAGGCCATAGAAACCGCGCGTCTCGTCGGCGATGCCGGCGATGGGGGCATTGTCGGTACTGGCGATGCGTTTGAAACCCGGCGGCAGCTCCACCACCCGATCGCCGTGGCTCATCCATACGTCGAGGAAGCCATACCCTTCGGGGGTGGTATGGTCTTCGATCTCGCGCAGGAGCCGGGAATGGCCCCGTGCCCGCACCTGGGCATATCCGTATTCGTGATGGCTGGCCCGTTCCACCTTGCCTCCCAGTTGGGCGGCCATGGTCTGCATGCCATAGCAGATGCCCAGCACTGGCACGCCCAACTGGTATACGATCTCGGGGGCCCGGGGCGCATGCTCTTCGGTCACCGTCTCCGGCCCGCCGGAGAGGATGATGCCCTTGGGAGCGAAGCGCCGGATCTCCTCCTCTCCCATGTCCCAGGGATGGATCTCGCTGTAGACCTGCGCCTCGCGCACGCGCCGGGCGATGAGCTGGGTGTACTGGGAACCGAAATCCAGAATCAGGATGCGGTCGGAATGGATGTCGATGGCGTTCAAAGTGAGGAATCAGTCGATAAGGTAGTTGGGCGCTTCCTTGGTGATGGTCACGTCGTGCACGTGGCTCTCGCGCATGCCGGCACCGGTGACACGCACGAAACAAGGCTTGGAGCGCATGGTCTCGATGTCCTGGCAACCCGTATAGCCCATGCTGGCCCGCAGGCCACCCAGCAATTGGTGGATGATAGCCACCACGCTGCCCTTGTAGGGCACCCGGCCTTCGATGCCTTCAGGCACCAGCTTTTCCACATCGGCGTCGGATTCCTGAAAATAGCGATCACTGGAACCATGGGCCTCGGCCATGGCCCCCAGAGAACCCATGCCACGATAGGATTTGTAAGAGCGCCCTTGATAGAGTTCCACTTCACCCGGTGACTCCTCGGTGCCGGCGAACATGCTGCCGATCATCACCGAGTGGGCACCGGCGGCGATGGCCTTGGCGATGTCCCCGGAATAGCGAATACCACCGTCAGCGATGAGCGGTACTCCACTGTCGGCCAGGGCCCGGGCCACCTCCGCCACGGCGGTGATCTGCGGCACCCCCACCCCGGTGACGATGCGCGTGGTGCAGATGGAGCCGGGACCGATGCCTACTTTGACGGCATCGGCGCCTGCCTCCACCAGGGCCTTGGCGGCGGCACCGGTACCCACGTTGCCGCCGACGACCTGCACCTCGGGATAGTGCTGCTTCACCCAGCGCACCTTATCCAGCACCTTCTGGGAGTGGCCATGGGCAGTATCCACCACGATCACGTCCACCCCCGCGGCCACCAGGGCCTCCACCCGCTCGTCGTTGGCGGTACCCACCGCGGCGCCCACCCGCAGGCGTCCCTGGCTGTCCTTGCAGGCATCGGGATAGTCCGTGGATTTCTGGATGTCCTTGACGGTGATCATGCCGCGCAAGTGGAAGTCGCCGTTCACCACCAGCACCTTTTCGATGCGATGCTTGTGCAACAGGGCGATGACCTCCTCCCGGTCCGCCCCCTCCTGCACCGTCACCAGGCGCTCCTTGGGCGTCATGATGCTGGAGACGGGATTGTCCAGGGCGGTCTCGAAGCGCAGATCGCGGCGGGTGACGATGCCCACCAATTCCTCGCCGTCCACCACCGGCACGCCGGAGATGTTGTGCGCCCG
>WFNO01000094.1 GCA_015488555.1 Gammaproteobacteria bacterium | reverse complement strand
GCAGACCGCGGGCATGATTGACCAGGGCCGTGCGCTCCCTGACCAGCAATTGCCGGGCCCGGTGCAAGGTCAGTACGGCCTGCTGTTCTTCATCCTTGATAGGCACAAATCTCATGTTCGGTCGTCCTACGGCCTCACAAATGGCCTCGGATTCCAATGCGCATAATCTTCATCTGGACTCCCCCTTCTCATGTGATTGGTGGATAACAGCTCCAATCTGGCACATCCGATGCCGTATGGGGAGGGGGAGTCCATACCATTTGAAATTCTGCTCACGCAGCGCGATCCGGTGTTGGAAATGGTCTCGAAATGCTCATTTACTTTGTACACCGTGCTTTCTCGGCCACTTTCGCCTTGTCTCGCACTCGCCTGAGCGAATTTCAACTGCCTATCCTACCTAGAAAAAATGGACGGATCACGTATGGATCCGTCCGCTTTGTCGTTGGCCGGATGGTACCCAGGTCAGTTGCTCAGGCGAATGGTACGCCCGTTAATGGGCTGGACCGGCCGGGCATCGTTGGGATAGAGAGCCCGGAAGCGGGCGATCTGCTCGGCGGAGGCCTCTGTCGGGGCAGCCAGCACCATCCAGTGTACTCCTTCCGTGCAGGGCGGGGTGGTGAGCGAGCCCGAGTAGTTGAAATAGGTCAGGTCGGCCGGCAGAAGGCTGCTGACGTTGATCCATTCGGATTCCACGGTGGCAGAACTGCCTGTCTCTGGCAGGTGTGCCCACAACTGTTCCAGCAGGGCATTGGAGCGGCCTTCCTTGATCATGATCCCGAGGACTCCCAGCTGGCCGTCGTCGGCCTTGTGCACCAGGTGGGCTGCCATGGGGTAGGCCTTGCCACCGATGGTGTGTTCGCTGGGACTGTGAAAATGGAATTGCAGCAGCTGAAAACGCTTGCCGCCCACGGTGATGGAGCTGCCACTTTGGTAATTCACTTGGATGGTATGTCCGTTGTTGACAATGTCCAGTGGTGTATCGTCATACTCGATCTGGATGGTCGGCAGCTGGGTGATCACCACGGCAGAGATATCGATAGGGGACTGGCTGCGGCCCGTCTTGCAAGTGGCGAATTCCGCCTTCAGATTACCCCAATAATGAGGGGCGCCGGAGCCTTCATAGCCCCAATGTATTTCCTTATGGTGGTCCTGTTCTTTCTTTGAGACCGGGTGTTCGCCATCGTGACCAGCAGCCGGTACGGCAGGCTCGTGGTGAACGGCGCCGGTCGCGATATGGGCTTCCTCTTTTTTCTCATCCCCTGCTTTTTTTACGACTGCCTTGTGTTCGTCTTCGGCCGTGGCGGTTTCCTCGTCGGTTGCAGGGGGCATCGGGGTGGATGGCGGAGCAGGCGTCGAAGCGGGAGCCGGTTCAGATGATGTGGGTGTTTCGGGGGCAGCTTCGGCGGTAGCAGCAGGTTTAATACCCAGGATTTCCAGTCGTTGGGCATCGCTGGAGTTCGCAGCGCCGGCCTGCCCCGTGACCAAGGCCAGGTGCAAGGCGGCGATATAGATCATTCTGGTCTTCAGGAAACGCATAGTTCCTCCTTGCTTCTTATTTGCTGACATGGTTTGGGCCTGGAACGAGAGACAAACCCCAACCTTGCCGATGGAAGGTCGGTAGCCTTGTACCAAGGCTCTTCCTCATTCGGCGAGCTTGGATTTGCCAGACATGGAGGTGGATACCCGCCCCAGGGGACCAGTATCCGCCACGTTTCCGCCTCGTTCCCGGACGTGTCTTTACCAAACAGGTGATGTCCTACGGGAGCAGGTCTTCCTCCTTCGAATCCAGAGAACTATTGTGCCACAAAAAATCGAGGATTAGAGTTTTCTTCTGGGCAGGGGGAGGAAAAATCCGGAAGGTCCTCTCGATCTGAAAGCGGAGCATGTGATGACAGCGCGAGCGATCGTTCAACGGACGCGGTTCAGGCCATTGAGCGCTGCCACCCGATAGGCCTCGGCCATGGTGGGATAATTGAAGGTGGTGTTGATGAAATAGTGCAGATTGTTGGCCGGCGGCGGCTGGCTCATGACCACCTGCCCAATGTGGATGATTTCCGAGGCCTGGTTGCCGAAGCAGTGGATGCCGAGGATCTCCAGGGTCTCGCGATGGAAGAGAATCTTGAGCATGCCGGTGGTCTTGCCCGTGATCTGGGCCCGCGCCAGGTGTTTGAACAGGGAACGCCCCACCTCGTAGGGGACCCGCTCTGCGGTCAATTCCCGTTCCGTCTTGCCGATGGAACTGATCTCGGGCAGGGTGTAGATGCCGGTGGGGATGTGTTCCACCAGGTGGGATTCGCAGCTGCCATGGACCAGATGGGTGGCGGCGAAACGGCCCTGGTCATAGGCTGCGCTGGCCAGATTGGGGTATCCCACCACGTCTCCCACGGCATAGATGTGGGGCAACGAAGACTGGTAGTGCTCATTGACTACGATGGTGCCGCGTGGGGCCAATTCGATGCCCAGCGCTTCCAGTCCCATACCGTCGGTGTTCGCTCGACGGCCCTGGGCCCAGAGCAGGTAGTCGCAGGTGATGCGTTTGTTGGACTGCAGGTGCAATACCACCTCGCGCGTACCCAGTTCCACGCGCGCATAGTGTTCGTTGTGGCGGATGATCACGCCTTGCTCGCGCATGTGATAGCTGAGGGCATCGATGATCTCGTCGTCGAGAAAGGAGAGGAGTTGGTTCCGGGTGTTGACCAAGTTTACCTTGATTCCGAGATTGCGGAAGATGGAGGTGTATTCACAGCCGATAACCCCGGCGCCGTAAATGGTGATGGAACGCGGATTGTCCTGTAGTTGCAGAACCTTGTCGCTGTCCAGCAGGCGGGGATGGGTGAAATCCAATTCCGGCGGGTGATAGGGCCGCGAGCCGGTGGCGATGACGAAGGCTTCAGCCCGCAGGCACAGGCGGCCGCCTCCCTCGGGGGGCTCGACCTCCAGGGTGTGGGGGTCCACGAAGCAGGCGTGTCCATGGATGACGTCCACGCCGTTGCGGTCATAGAAACCCTGGCGCAAGGCCACCTGACGGGCGATGACGGAATGAGCCGCCTGCAATAATTCGGGGAAAGGTGCTGGTCGGCCACCTTGGCATTCCACGCGGTGCTGCACGGCCTGGCGCAGGGCCTTGCTGGGAATGGTGCCCCGGTGGGTACAGTTGCCACCCACTGCCGGGGCGGCTTCCACCACGGCCACGCGCCACCCTTCCTTGGCCAGTTTCATGGCGGCACCTTCGCCGCCGGGACCGGTGCCGATGACAATGGCCTGGTATGCGTGTTTCCGATCGCTCATGGTACAAGGGGTATAGTGTTGTGCTGTCCCGAGGACGCCCAAGAAGGAATCATGGAGAGGCCCATAGTGGGAATCGAGCGGGTTTGCGGGCGGACGTGGTTGTGGGGCAAGGCCGCGCTCCCCAAAACCATTATGCCAGCCCCCAATGCAGCCGGCGCTTTCCGAATTGGTCGGGGTGACAGGATTTGAACCTACGACCCCTGCCTCCCGAAGGCAGTGCTCTACCAGGCTGAGCTACACCCCGATGATGGATCGATCGAGTCAAAAGTCTCGTTTGACGGAGAATTCGGCCAGGGCGTACAGGGCGTCTCTGTAGGCACTGGCAGGGAGACCGGACAGTGCCTGCATGGCCCTTTGCGCCTCCAGCTCCGCCGCGCGAGCAGTGTATGCCAATGCATCGGTGGATTCAATGGCCTGGCGTACGGCATCGATGTGTTCCCGCCCCCCTTCCTCGATGGCGCGCCGTAGAAGGGCGGTCTGTTCCACGCTGCCTACCCGCATGGCGCGGATGAGCGGCAGAGTGGGGCGGCCTTCGGCCAAGTCATCGCCGATGTTCTTGCCCATCTGCTGGGGCGAGGCGCTGTAGTCCAGCACGTCGTCGATGAGCTGGAAGGCCGATCCGATGTGCATGCCGTAACGCGCGAGTGCAGCCTCGATGTCCGGGGCGGCTCGGTTTACCACGGCGCCCAGGGCGGCTGCGGCCTCGAACAGCTTGGCGGTTTTGCAGCGGATCACTTCCAGATAATGTTCCTCGGTGGTGTCGGCGTCGTGGCTGTTGAGCAGTTGCATCACTTCCCCTTCGGCGATGGTGTTGGTGGTACGGGCCATGATCTCCATGACCCGCGGATCGCCCACCTCCACCATCATCTCGAAGGCGCGGGAATAGAGGAAATCGCCCACCAGGACACTGGCCTCGTTGCCCCACACGGTGTTGGCGGTCTCCTGGCCGCGGCGCAGCTCGGAGGCGTCCACCACGTCGTCGTGCAACAAGGTGGCGGTGTGAATGAATTCGATGACCACCGCCAGACGGATGTGATCCTGTCCCTGGTAGCCGAGGGCACGGGCGCACAACAGCACCAGCAAGGGCCGCATGCGCTTGCCGCCGCTGTTGACGATGTAGAAACTCAGTTGATTGATGAGGCCCACATTGGACCTCAGCCGCTCGTGGATCATGCGATTGACGGCGGTCATGTCGTCGGCAATGAGGGCCTGGATGGCTTCCAGGTCCATGGAGAGCGGCGTAGCTGTCTGGATATGCAAGATCGGAACACTCGAACGGTATGACTAAACCCCAGTGTAAATTTCTTCTCCCGCAGGGGCAAGTCGCTGCCGCGGCGAGCGTTGACGGGTCCCATTCCAGGCGGTAAAATTCCCCCTTGCATGTATTTTTTCAGGTTTTTGGGCTTGCGTGATGGCAGGCCGGCGGATGGAAGCACTGCGGCTGGTGCCCGCCGCAGCGCGTGCGAAAGCACCTGTGATTTTCGGAATTTCCTCCCACGGTGAATGCTTGGGGGAGATTCTTGGGCGATGTCGTGATCGAACGATGGAATTCGGAGAGTGAGTCATGTACGCGGTGTTCGAGACAGGGGGTAAGCAATACCGGGCAGCGGCCGGTGACGTGATCCGAGTGGAAAAACTCGACCTGCCGGAAGGCGAGACCGTGGAGTTCGACAAGGTCCTGCTGGTGTCCGACGGCGACGAGGTGAAGATCGGTACGCCCTACCTGTCCGGCGGCAAGGTCTCGGCCACCATCCGGGCCCAGGGGCGACACAAGAAGATCCGCATCGTCAAGTTCCGGCGCCGCAAGCACTCGCGCAAGCAGATGGGGCACCGCCAAGCCTATACGGAATTGGAGATCAACGGCATCGAGTTGGCCTGAGCAGGCCGCTGCGGACGACCCACCGGCGCACCACCACAGCACGTGAGGAGCGGAGCTGCAGAGATTCATCAGGAGGTAGAGCGAGATGGCACACAAGAAGGCGGGCGGCAGCAGCCGCAACGGGCGTGAATCCGAGTCGAAACGGCTGGGCGTGAAGCGTTTCGGCGGCGAGCGGGTGCGGGCCGGCAACATTCTCGTGCGCCAGCGGGGTACGCGCTTCCATCCCGGCGTCAACGTCGGTTGCGGGCACGACCACACGCTTTTCGCCAAGGTGGACGGCACGGTTGTTTTTCAGGTGAAAGGCCCTAAGAAACGCAAGTACGTCAGCGTGTTGCCCAATTGAGGGCGAGCTTGCCGCGCCCCGCCGAGGCCCCGCGCTGCGGGGCCTTCGTGTTTGTGGGGGGGGCATCCCCCTGCCACAAATTTACCAGCCACCATGCCAGCAGAGCCGAACCATCATGAAATTCGTCGATGAGGTCACCATACACGTCAAGGCCGGTGATGGCGGCAACGGCTGCGTGAGTTTCCGGCGCGAGAAGTTCATCCCCTTCGGCGGGCCCGATGGCGGCGACGGCGGGGACGGTGGCAGCGTGTATCTGGTGGGTGACCCCAACCTCAACACCCTGGCGGATTTCCGGGCCCGGCGCCGCCACGAGGCGCAGCGGGGCGAAAACGGCCGCGGGGGCAACTGTACCGGCAAGAGTGGCGAGGATCTCCTGATTCCAGTGCCGGTGGGTACCATCGCCCGGGACGTCCAGATCGGAGAGGTGCTGGGTGAAATCGTGGCGCCGGGACAGCGCCTGCGGGTGGCCCAGGGAGGCTTTCACGGGCTCGGCAACGCCCGTTTCAAGAGCAGCACCAATCGGGCGCCCCGCAAGGCCACCAGCGGCACACCGGGGGAGGTGCGCCAGCTGCACCTGGAACTCAAATTGCTGGCCGACGTGGGATTGCTGGGGCTGCCCAACGCCGGCAAGTCCACCTTGATCCGGGCGGTCTCCGCCGCCCGTCCCAAGGTGGCGGACTATCCCTTCACCACGCTCCACCCGCAGCTGGGTGTGGTGCGTCTGGCGCCCCATCGCAGTTTCGTGATGGCCGATATTCCCGGGCTCATACCGGGGGCCGCAGAGGGCGCCGGCCTGGGAGTGCGCTTCCTCAAGCATCTGAGCCGCACGGCCCTGCTCTTGCACGTGGTGGACATCGCCCCGGCGGATGGCAGTGATCCCGCGGACCAGGTGCGCCAGATCGAAGCGGAACTGGCGCGCTACAGCGAGGCACTCCACCGGCGGGAACGCTGGCTGGTGTGCAACAAGCTGGACCTCCTGCCCGAGGAGGAGGGGCGGGCGCGGTGCCGGGAGATCGTGGCCCGGTTGCAGTGGCGCGGCCCCTGGTTCATGATCTCGGCGCATACGGGAGCGGGCACGCAGGAACTGGTGCAGCGGATCATGTCCCGCCTGGAGGGGGGCCAGGCCAAAGTAGAGTCTGGAGCAGAGCCTGGAGCAGAATTGGGGGCGGCGTCTCAGGAACCCTCGATGGCGGTGCCGGAGCCGCCGGCTGCTTCCACTCCGGATTCCATCGAAGCTTCTACTGCTGATTCCTCTCCGGATTCGATGCCGGATTCGAGACGGGTCTCCGCCCCGGCGAAATCCTGCTGACGCCAGGCCTCGTAGAGGACCACCGCCACCGCATTGGACAGGTTGAGGCTGCGGTTGCCGCGGCGCATGGGGATGGTGAGGATGCGGGAGGCGGGCAGTCCTCGCAACACTGGCTCCGGCAGGCCCCGGGTTTCGGGACCGAACAGCAGGGCGTCTCCGGGCCGGTAGCGCACTTCGTGATAACCGCGCTTGCCCTTCGTGGAACAGGCGAACAGGCGCGGCGGCCGCAGTGTTTCCAGGCATTGCGCCAGATCGCCATACTGGCGGACTTCGGTGAGGTCTGCGTAGTCGAGGCCGGCGCGGCGCAAACGCGCATTCTCCAGGCGAAAGCCCAGGGGATGGATCAGGTGCAGCGCGGCGCCGGCGTTGGCGCACAGGCGTATAATGTTGCCGGTATTGGGCGGAATCTCCGGCTGATAGAGGATCACGTGAAACATGGCGGGTCATCCTTAGCGTAATGGCGGAAGCGAGTCAACGGGAACGGGCAGACGAGACCCCGCCCGCGGGGCTGGCCGTAGACTTTTGTGGCCTGCACTTCGCCACCCCCCTGGTGTTGCTCTCCGGATGCGTGGGTTTTGGTGACGAATACACCCGCGTGGCCGGATTCTCCCACCGGGAGGTGGGGGCGGTCTGCCTCAAGGGCACCACACTGGAACCGCGCCTGGGCAATGCCCCGCACCGGGTCTGCGAGACGCCCATGGGCATGCTCAATGCCATCGGCCTGCAGAATCCAGGCGCCCGTTACGTGGTGGATCACATCCTGCCCGGACTGGATTTCAGTAAGACGTGCTACATCGCCAATGTCTCCGGTTCCACGGTGGAAGAATATGCGGAAGTGACCCGTATCTTCGACGACTCCCCCATCGATGCCATCGAGATCAACATCTCCTGTCCCAACGTCAAGGAGGGGGGGGTGGCCTTCGGCAACGACCCGGACATGTCGGCACGCGTGGTGGAGGCCTGCCGCGCGGCCACCCGCAAGCCGCTCATCACCAAGCTCTCGCCCAATCAGACCGATATCGCGGAGAACGCCCGACGTTGCATCGAGGCGGGTACCGATGCTTTTGCCGTCATCAACACCCTCATGGGCATGGCCATCGACATCGAGCGGCGCGTCCCGGTGATCGGCCACAATCAGGGAGGCTTGTCCGGCCCGGCCATCAAACCAGTGGCCCTGCTCAAGGTGCACCAGGTGTATCAGGTTTGCCGCAGGCACGACATCCCCATCATTGGCCAGGGCGGCATCGCCAGCGCCGAGGACGCCTTGGAGTTCCTCATCGCCGGTGCCAGCGCCGTTGGCATCGGTACGGCCTTGTTCTACGATCCTCTGATCTGCCCGCGCATCAACCGCGGCATCGCGGACTATCTGCAGCGGCACGGATTCAAAGCAGTGGGACAACTCACCGGTACGTTGGTGCTGAATACCTGAGTAACTTGTTCGTATTTCGTGCACTGGTCGCAGAGTGATATGCTGGAAAGGTATCGGAAAGGGAGCCGGGGAAGGCAATGAAGGAGACAATGGCGACGGCCAATGGGGACATCGGGCAATGGGTAGCCTCAGCAGCCAGCGAATTGTTGAATCCATCGTTCAGGTGACAGGGCACGTCGACCGGGAACGCCTGCAGGCCAGTCTGGCGACCACCCTCTACGAGTTGCTGGCGGTGGTGGACTGTGCCGAATTCTATCGGGTATTCGATGTGGGGCGCGCACCGGTTTTGTCATTGGTGGCGCGGGCCAGTGACCAGGGGACGGTCTTGCATTCCAGTGAGGGACTGGCCAGTGAGGGAATGGGTGGATCACGGAAAGAGGAGGCAAACGAACTGCTGGCGGCCGAACAGGTGCCGGGAGCTGGAGAGTGCCTGTCCTCCCGGCAGGCCCTGGTGGTGGCGCAGCCGCCGCTGTATCATTTCCTCTACCCGGTCTTTAATGCCTTCCACGAACTCGTCGGCCTGCTCGTCCTGCGCGCGCGCCGGGCATTGAGCGATGCGGACGAGCACCTCGTCGACGCCTTCCTGCAGATCTACCGCAATTATCTGCGCCTCATCGACGAGAGCGAACACGATGCGCTGACCCGGCTCTACAACCGGCGCACCTTCGACCGCGATCTGGGCAGGATGCTGGCGGAACGCCCGCCGGGCGCGGACCACGCCTCGCAGCGCAACGGCCGGCCGGAGCGGCGCATGGCGGTGGCGGGTGCTCGCGACTGGCTGGCCGTCATGGACATCGATTTCTTCAAGAGGATCAACGACCGCTATGGCCATCTCTACGGCGACGAGGTGCTGTTGTTGTTCGCCAATCTGATGCGCGGCTCCTTTCGTTGTTACGACAAGCTGTTCCGTTTTGGCGGCGAAGAATTCGTGGTTATCCTCAAAGGTACGGATCTGGTGGGGGCCAGGGCGGCCCTGGAGCAATTCCGCCAGGCGGTGGCCGGTTATGATTTTCCCCAGGTGGGCCGGGTGACGGTCAGTATCGGTTTCGTGGACATTGATGATCAGGTGTTGCCCGCCGAGGTCTTGGGCTATGCGGATGCTGCACTCTATTATGCCAAGGAGCATGGTCGCAACCAAGTCTGCTATTACCGGCAACTGGTGGCAGAAGGCAAGATCGAGCCGGCGACCGTACAGGATAGCGAAGTAGAACTGTTCTAGTTTCCGGACAGAGCATCGCCCCCTTGCAATCCATCGGCTCTGCACTGACGGGTTTTGTAAGGGGGGGTATGGGGCGCTCAGTGCGCAACCTTTTCTTCCTCTGCTTCCAGTCCCAGCTCCTTGATCTTGCGCGTGAGGGTGTTGCGTCCCCAGCCCAGCAGGCGCGCGGCTTCCTGGCGGCGGCCGCCCGTGTGGCGCAGGGTTGTTTCGATCATGATCCGCTCGAAGCGTGGTACCGCTTCGTGCAGTAATTCCTTTGCGCCCTGCAATAGTTTGTAATCGGCCCAGCGTCGCAGGGCGATCTCCCACTCCGGATGTTCCACCGGGGCGGACTGCTCCAGCTTCAGTTCTGGGGGCAGGTCGTCGATGTGGATCACTTGTCCCGGTGACATGACCGTGAGCCAGCGGCAGGTGTTCTCCAGTTGCCGCACGTTGCCGTGCCATTCCAGCTGGCACAGATAGCGCTCCGTCTCCGGCGCCAGGGTCTTGGGCTCCACGCCCAGCTCCACGGCCACCTGCTGGAGGAAATGGCG
Source organism: Gammaproteobacteria bacterium (assembly GCA_015488555.1). Taxonomy (GTDB): domain Bacteria; phylum Pseudomonadota; class Gammaproteobacteria; order SZUA-140; family SZUA-140; genus S012-109. The sequence continues at coordinate 2,101 of WFNO01000094.1, read as the reverse complement.
GGCCAGCATGGGAATGTCCTCGCGGCGTTCGCGCAAGGCGGGGATGTGGATGCGGATCACATTGAGGCGGTGATAGAGGTCCTCGCGGAACAGGTTGTCTTTTACCCGCTGTTCCAGGTTCTGGTGCGTGGCGGCGATGATGCGCACGTCCACCTTGATGGAGGTGTGCCCGCCCACGCGGTAGAACTCGCCGTCGGCCAACACGCGCAGCAGCCGGGTCTGCAATTCCACCGGCATGTCGCCGATCTCGTCCAGGAACAGGGTACCACCGTCGGCCTGCTCGAAACGCCCGCGATGGAGATTCTGGGCACCGGTGAAGGCCCCGCGTTCGTGCCCGAAGAGATCCGACTCCAGCAGGTCGCGGGGGATGGCCGCGGTATTGATGGCGATGAAGGGGCCGTTGGCCCTGGGGCTGTGGCGGTGCAGTGCCCGGGCCACCAGTTCCTTGCCGGTGCCCGATTCACCTGTGAGCAATACCGTCATATTGGAACGGGCCAGGCGCCCGATGGCGCGAAAGACCTCCTGCATGGCTGGTGCTTTGCCGATGATCTCCGGGGCTCGGTTCTGGACGCTGCGCTGGCGCGGGTCGTTGCGGCGGTGTTGTTTGATGGCGCGCCGCACCAGGTCGATGGCCTCGTCCACGTCGAAGGGTTTGGGCAAGTATTCGAAAGCCCCCCCTTCGTAGGCTGCAATGGCGCTGTCCAGGTCGGAGTGGGCGGTCATGATGATGACCGGCAATTCCGGGTAGAGTTCCTTGATGCGTTCCATGAGGGTGAGACCATCCATGCCTGGCATGCGAATGTCTACGATCAGAGCGTCCGGTAGTTCCTTGTGCAGGCGGTCGAGGATGCCCGAGGCGCTGGCAAAACTGGTGACCTCCATGTTCATCTTGCTCAGGGCCTTTTCCAGGACCCAGCGGATGGAACGATCGTCGTCGATGACCCATACGTGTTCGTGACTGCTCATGATTCGGACTCCAGGGGAAGAATGATGGAAAATACGGTTTCACCCGGCCGGCTGCTGCATTCGATGAGCCCACCGTGTTGATTGACCAGGGATTGAGCGATGGGCAGGCCCAGGCCGGTGCCGTCGTGGCGGCTCGTGATCATGGGATAGAAGATGCTGTTGATCATCTCCGGCGGAATACCTGGACCATCGTCGATGACATCGATGCGCACCACCAAGCGGTGCAATTTGTGGCCAATGGTGTACTTGCGCTGGGTGCGGGTGCTCAGGGTAATAGTGCCCCGTTCGCCCAGCGATTGCATGGCGTTGCGGACGATGTTGAGCAAGGCCTGATGCAACTGGTCGGGATCGGCCTCCAATTCGGGAATACTAGGGTCGTAGTCGCGGGCGATCCGGATTCCCCCCGGCAGTTCCGCCTGTACCAGATGGCGCACCCGTTCCAGCACCTCGTGGATATTGATGCGCCGCTTGCGCGGCAGGGTGTGGGGACCCAACATGCGATCGAGCAGGTTCTGTAGGCGGTCCGCCTCCCCGATGATGATGCGGGTATATTCCTTCATCTCCTCGTCGTCCAACTCTTGTTCCAGCAACTGGGCCGCACCACGCAGACCGCCCAATGGGTTCTTGATCTCGTGGGCCATGCCGCGCACCAGATGGCGGGTGGTGTGATACTGGTCGAGGAGATTCTCCTCGCGGGCGATGCGCAGGTGGCGGTCCATGGGCAGCAATTCCAACAGCAATTCGTGTTCCCTTTGGGATTCGCGCAGGGGCGTTACGGTGATGTCCACGGTAATTTCTTTCTGGTTGGGCAACCGCAGGTGAACCTCGCGCTCCGTGTAGGGATGACTGCTGAGATGAGAGCGTTCCAGGGCGGCAGTGAAGTCCGCAGCATCGAGCCATAGTCTGGTCGCAGGCATGCCAAGCAGGTGCCGGGCGCTGACATCGAAAAGCACCTCTCCGGCGGGATTAACGTATTTGAGATGCAAGGCGTCGTCGAACAACAATACGGCGGTGTTCAGGTGCTCCAGGATACGCTGCAGCATCTCGTCTCGGGTCGTATTTGGAGGGCTCACGCCAGGCGCCTTGTCCATAAGTCGGGTGATTGAAGGGTTCATAGCAAAATCCAAACCAAGTG
>WFNO01000093.1 GCA_015488555.1 Gammaproteobacteria bacterium | reverse complement strand
CTCCTGCCTGATTCTCTGGATCAAAATCACCAGTTTGGCACATCGATGCCGACATAAGGTAGTAGGAGGAGTCCATACCATCTCTCCCTGAGGAAGAGGGGCTTCGTTATCCCCCTCTCCCCCTTTCAGGGGGAGAGGGTTGGGATGAGGGGGTGTTCCTTGATCCTTTAGATTTAGAGCAAAGAGCTGAGCACATGAAACGGACGACGATCTGCCTCGTTGCCGCCGCCATGGCCTTCCCGATCGCGGGTTGTTCCCAGTGGCAGGGTGGTGAACTGCGGGAAGTGGACGGCTATCAGGTGCGGGTGAAAACCGACCCCGATCCGCTGGAAGTGGGAGAGACCGCCCAGGTGGTGATGTTGATCCGCGATGCTTCAGGCAAGGACCTGGATGGTTGTCAGGTGAGCTTTCGCCAGTACATGCCCGGTATGGAGATGGCGGGCGACGAAGTGTTCCACGCCTTGTTGCAGGCCGGCCAGGGCCGTTACAAGGGGCGCAGCGGAGAGTTCGGCATGGGCGGTGACTGGGCGCTGGAATTCCATTTCACCTGTGGTGCGGACAAACGCCAATTCACGCTCGAGCGTCACCTGGAATGGCCCGAGTAGGGGATCCCGGCGGGTACCGGCCCTCAGCGGATGGCTGCAAGACCCGAGCGGAGCACCCGCGTGTGATTCGCGCCGCCGGTTCCCGTGACCAGCCACTGCGCGGGCAGGAGTTCCTCCGGGCGTGTGTGAAAGTTGAAAGAACTCACCGTGGCGGTCTTTCTCTTGCCGTAGAGCAAGGCCTTGCCGAACACCGCCCCCTTGTCGTAGTGGAGCACGAAGTACACCAGGTGCGAGCGCGAGCCCAGGGCCGTCTCGTGCAACAGTTCGTGGCCGCGGTAACGGCCATAGAATCCCTCGATACGGCGTAAGACGCGGGTCTGTTCTCGCGCCAATGCCTGACCTTCCAGCGGTCCCCCTTGTACCAGGGCAGGCACCAGGGCTTCCAGCCCTTGCTCGGCATAGAGGCTCAAGGCGCGTTCCAGTACGGGCGGCAGGCGGCCTTCGGCTCCGTATCCTGGCCAGGGGGTCATGACGAGCAGAAATCCCAGCAACGGAAGGCCACGGAGCAGGGCGGCAAGCGGTGCAGGCATGGCAGGCTCTCCTTGTATTCTTGCGTGGAAAGGCCATCATGGCGCGCTTGCGGTGCCGCTGTCCAGTGACATTCCCGGTACTATCCCAGTACTACCCAGTACTATCCCAGTCGCATCGTGCCACCGCAGGCGTGAAGGTGGTTTTCGGATTCGGCTGGAATCGAGACGGGGTCTCGATTGACTCGTCAAGAAAATATCATTATAATTAAAGAATTACATGTCTCATCGTTCGTCAGAGCCCCAAGTTCTGAATTTCGCGCCTCAGTGCTCTCAGAACAGACACCCGCCTGAAGCGGTCTCGCGAGCCTTGACAGCGATGTCCCAGAAGATACGGGACGACATGTAGGCCAAAAGGCCGGGACGGGGACGAGGGAGTCCCGCTGGCCCTTGACAACAAAAACAAACAAATTGCGACCAGTGAGGGGCTACAAATGGGGCGCGTATCCCAGTGGGCGGCGCTGTTTCTATATCTGAGTTTTCTGCCACAGGCCCTGGCCGAGGATCTGCTGGAAATCTATGCCTTGGCCGTGGCCAAAGATGCGCGCCTGCAGGCGGCCCGCCATCAATTCCTCGCTGCCCGCGAGGCACTACCTCAGGCCCGCGCGGCACTGTTGCCGCAGCTCTCCTTCGTCGCCGAGCGCATCGAAACCAGACAGGACATCTTGCGCAGCGAGAATTCCGTCTTCGCCCAGGGCAAGTCCGATTTCTCCACGGACAATTTCACCCTCAGTCTCACCATTCCCGTGTTCGATTATTCTGCCTGGTTCCGTTATGCGCAGTCCAAACATCAGGTGAAACGATCCCACGCCGAGTTGCTGATTTTCGAGCAGGATCTCATCCTGGACGTGGCGGAGCGTTATTTCGCCGTCCTTGCGGCACAGGACAAACTGGACTATGTGCGGGCCAACAAATCGGCCATCGGCAAGCAACTGGAACTGGCCGAGACCCGCCTGGCGCGCGGCTTGGCTACCATGACGGAGGTGCTGGAGGCGCGTTCCCGTTACGCCCAGGCCGAGGCCAGCGAGATCGAGGCCGAAGCGGCCATCGAGGACAATCTCAATGCACTATGGCAGCTCACCGAGGAGCCCGTGACCCACTTGGCTCCCCTAGCCGGTGAGGTGCCCCTGATCCGTCCCGATCCCCAGGACATGGATCAATGGGTGGCCACCGCGCAGGCGCGCAACCTGCAATTGCTGGTGTTGCGCGAAGCCGTCGAAGCGGCGCGGCGCGAGGTGAAGCAGCGGCGCAGCGGCCATCTTCCCACGTTGGATCTGGTGGGACGCTACAACGATCGGGATACAGGCGGCACCTTGTTCGGCGGCGGCAGCCGGGTGGAGACTCGGGAATTTCTTTTGCGCTTCACCTTACCCCTCTATCAGGGCGGAGCGGTGCGTTCCGCCGCGCGCCGGGCCGTGCAGGAATGGTTGCAGGCCAAGGGCGAGCTGCAGGCCCAGCGCCGCGAAGTAGTGCGCAATACCCGTTCTGCCTATCTCGACGTGATCAAGAACATCAAGAAAGTGGAAGCGCTGGCGGAGTCGCTGCGTTTCCAGCGCAAGGCGCTGGAAGTGAAGGAAGAAGGTTTCAAGGCGGGGCTGAACACCATGCTGGAGGTACTGGATGCTCAGCGCGAGTGGTTCTTGTCGCGCAGCGCCCATGCCCAGGCGCGATACGATTTTCTGCTCAGTGTGCTGCAACTCAAGCGTGCCAGCGGCACGCTCATGGCCGGGGATCTCGTGGCGATGAATCGCTTGCTGGCGGCGGAATCATAGCCGGATCGGGTTCGAGCGTTTTTCACCCTTCACCTTGAATTTTGAAGGGGGAGGGTTCGAGTGACAACCCTCACCCCAATCCTTCTCTCCCAGGGGGAGAGGGGCTGGAAGGATCCCTCAGCCCAATCCCTTTCCTAAAGGGAGAGGGAATATGGATGGAGCTCTCCCGAAGGGAGAGCCGTGAATATAATGTTGAAGAAGCTGATCCAGAACCGCGCCATGTACCGCGCTGCTTCCCGGGAGGAGGGACGGCCGCCCGTGCGCCGGCGCCTGATCTTCGAGGCTCTGGAACAACGCCTGTTGCTGTCGGCCGATCTGATGCCGGGTGCCGGTGCGGTCACAGGAGATCTGCAGGACCCTGCGCTCCCGCAGGCGGAAAACCTGCAGGCCGTGGTCCAGGTCCAGGCGCCGGCCTCTGAGCGAGCCACCGATGGAGCACACGGTCGGCGCGAGAGTGCGCACGATGATCGGCCCGATCATCTCCAATCCAGCCAGCTCCAATCCAACCAGAACCAATCCGGCCAGAACCCGAACGATCAGATCCCGAACGATCAGATCCCGGACGATCAGATCCAGGACGCTCGACCCTCCATCGATCCGATCCGGGCCGGACAGAGCCAAGGCGGTCCAGACGGGCAGGCCAAACCCGCAGTTCCTTCTTCAGAGGCAGGAGATAGGGCGGCGGAATATCCGGCGCCTCCCGCGGCTGCTGATGCGGGCACGAGAGGGATTCCCGATTCTTCGGTATCGAGTCCTATATCGAATCCTATATCGAATCCGGCCCAGCCGGCGGATCCCGCCGCACAGGCCGGCACCCGGGCGGTGGATGCCGGCCTGTTGCGTGCAGCCTGGGAGCCGGTGCGGGAGATCGTCTTCGTGGATTCCACGGTGGAGGACTATCCGCATCTGTTGCGCGAGATCCTCGCGCGCAGCGGCGTGCTGCAGGCGGCCGGGGAAGAGGATTCGCCCCGCACCGGTGAAACCGACATACAAGCGCTTGCGGCCGAGGAAGTGGCGTCCCCGCTGCTGCCATCGCCTGCGCAACCATTGACCCAGATATTGATTGGGCTGCCTGCCTTGCCCGCCGGACAAGACGTGGCGGATTCGGCTCAGGATCCGGCCAAGAATCCGACAATGAATTCTGCAACGGCGTCGGGTCCGGAGCTAGCATTGGGCGGGGTGCACATCGTGGTACTGGATGCGGCGCGCGACGGCGTGGACCAGATCGGCGAAGTGCTGGCCCGGTACGAGAACCTGGCGGCGGTGCACATCCTCTCCCACGGCAGCAGCGGCGCCCTGCGCCTGGGCACGGCCCAGCTCAACGCCAACTCCCTGGGCCAGTACGGGGAGCGCCTGCGGGGCTGGGGCCAGGCCCTGGGGCCGCAGGGCGACCTGCTGCTGTATGGCTGCGACGTGGCGGCGGGCGAAGCGGGCCTGCAGTTCATCGAGTCCCTGGCCGGGCTGACCGGGGCGGACGTGGCCGCTTCCGACGACGCCACCGGCGGCACGGCCGCCGGTGGTGACTGGGTGCTGGAGCGAAGCACCGGCGTCATCGAGACCGCCAATCCCTTCATCGAGGCCAGTGACTATGGTTTTCTGCTGGCAGCGGTCACGGCCCAGAATCCCGGCGGTGAGGTGCTGGAGGGAACGCCGCAGAACGACACCCTCACCGGCCTGGGCGGCAACGACGTGCTCAAGGGCCTGGGGGGTGACGACATCCTGCGTGGCGAGGGCGGCGACGACCGCTACGAGTTCGAGGACGACTGGGGCGATGACGTCGTTCACACCGACAGCGCCGGTGCCAATGTGCTGGACTTCAAGAAAGTCGGCGCCGACCTGAGCATCGCCCTGCAGAACGACGGTCGGCTCGTGGTCTCGGACGCCAACGGCAACCGCGTGACGGTGAATGCCGAGGTGCCGGTGGCGCAAATCCTGGGCGGCAAGGGCACCAACACCCTGGATCTGAGTGGCTTCGGAGGAGCGATCACCTTCACGGTCATCGGCCAGAACGAGGTGCGGCTGGAGGCGGGGGACAGGACGTTCGTGGCCAGCGGCATCGCGGCCCTGAAAGGCGGCGGCGGCGACGACAGGTTCATCCTGGAGAGTCCGGGGAGCCTGTCGGGGACCATCGACGGTGGCGGCGGATTCAATACCCTCAGCTATTCCGCGCTGCCCGACACGCCCGACGTGGGCGGCGGTTTCGGCGGGCGCGTCGTGGTGGACGTCGATGCCGGCACCGCCACGGCGGTGAACGACGGCGCCGCGCCGGATTTCGCCAATATCCAGCGCTTCGTGGGCGGGCTCAACGACGACACGCTGCAGGCCGGCGGCGGCGACCGGGAACTCCGCGGCGGCCAGGGTGACGATCGGATCACGGGTTCCGCCGCCGCCGACACCCGCCTGTATGGCGACCGGGGAGACGATGTCCTGGAAGGGGGCACCGGCGACGATATCCTGGAGGGCGGCCGCGACAACGACACCTATGTCTTTGCCGGCGGCTGGGGCCAGGACTTCGTGGTGGAGGCGGCCGGCGGCGGCACGGATGTGCTGGACCTGAGCCGGGTCGATGCCGACATCGAGATCGAAATCGAGGCCAGCAACAGTGGCGGTATCCTGCTGACTGCCGGCAACGACCAGATCAGCGCCGCCTATGTGGAGAAGATCCGCCTGCTTCACGATCCGGTCCTGTTGCGCCAGTATACCCTGTCCTTCGGCAACGACTGGGGGCTCGACCTGGAAGGCACGGGCAGCCGCCGCGTCCTGACCATCGAGGCGGTGGACGAACAGGGTGAGGCCACCGCCTTCAGCGCCACCGCTGCATTCACCCTGGATTTCTCCGCCGTGACCCGCGACCTGCGTTTCGAGGTCGGTCCCGACAACCGGCTGCGGGTCTTCGCCCTGCCGCCGGCCGGCGGCGATCTCGACCTCGTCAGCGAACTGGAGATCCGGGCGGAGAACGTCCGCCTGATCAAGGGCGGCCAGGGCGACAACACCTTCGAGTTTCTGCGGGGAGGCGCCATCGCGGGCACCATCGACATCGACCGGTCGAAGCAATCCGCGGGCAAGCGCAACACCCTCGATTATTCGGATTACGACACACCGGATCTGTTCCAGTCCCTGCAGATCGCTGCGCTGGATGCGTACGGCGATGGATCCACAGACAACCGGGCGCCGGCTATCGAGGGCGGTTTCAGGGGCATCGACCGCATCGTGGGCAGCCGGGCCGACGAGGTCGTCGCTGTCTCCGATCTGCTCGCGCAGGCCGTGCAGTTGAACGGCGGTCCCGGTGCCGACCGCCTCGACGGGGGGGCGGCGGCGGACGCGCTGCAGGGCGGTGCCGGTGACGACGTCTTGTACGGTGACGGTGGCAGCGACCGCCTCGACGGGGGTGGCGGCAACGACGTCTTGTATGGCGGCGACAACGCGGGCCAGGGGCGGGAGATCCTCGACGGCGGTGCCGGTGACGACCAGTTGTTCGGCGAGGCCGGTGACGACACCCTGCAGGGAGGCAAGGGCGACGACCTGCTGGACGGCGGCGCCGGTGACGACCTGCTCCGGGGCGGCGCGGGCGATGACACCTACCGCTTCGCCGGCGGCTGGGGCCAGGACCGCGTGTTCGAATCACGGGGCGGCGGCCGGGACACCCTGGACTTTTCCGCCGTGGGCCAGCCCCTGTTCTATGTATTCGACCGCGGCGAACTGCAGGTGGGTCAGACCCTGGCGGACTACGACCCGCCCGATGGTTTCTTCGAGTATGCCCGTGGCCGGGTGTCGGGCGAAGTGGGCGGCAGCGACCGCCTGGCCGTGGAGCGCATCGACAACCAGAATGAAGTGCAACGCATCCACCTGGGCGAGGCGGTCAGCGGCAGCTTCAAACTCACTTACGTCTCCCGGGAGGGGGGTACGGTCTCCGAGGTCACGGGCGACATCAACCTGGACCGTGATCCCGATCAGACGGCGGCCGATATCGCCGCTGCCTTGAACGCATTACCGTCGTTGGGGCCGGGGGCGGTGGAGGTCTCGCCCGCCGGCAGCGAACTCAATGCCTTCGACGTGCTCTTCCGGCGCCCCGCCTTCACCGATGTCGAGACCTTGGGCATCGACGCCTCGAAGCTGCGCGACGGTAACGATGCCGTGCCGGCCGCCAGGGTGAGCACCCTGACCCAGGGAGCCGCCATCAACGAGGTGCAGCGGATCCGCTTCACGGGCACCGACGGCGGCGACTTCAAACTGGTGCTGGAGGGCCGGCAGACCGCGGCCATTGCCTATGACGCCGCCGATGACGATGCCACCGCCGCCAATATCCGGCAGGCCCTGGAGTCCCTGCGCGGAGACGGCCCGCTGGCGCGCTTCCGGGCCGCCTATGACGTGACGGTGGGGGTCGTCGATGCCGGGACCTTCGAGATCGCCTTCGACCGTCCCGACAAGCGGGACATCGGCGAGATCCAGGTGATCACCGACGGCCTGACCGGTGCCGATCCCGCCGCCGAGGTGACCACCGTGCGCGAAGGCCAGGCCCCGACGGGGCTGGCGAACATCGAGCGCATCGTGGCCTCGGACGCCGACAATACCTTCGTCTTCGGCAACGACTGGGGATTGAAGAAGTTCGCCGCGCGGGAGCCCGACGTGGTGACCGCCTGGAACAATACCGACCGCGCGCTGGAGATCGACACCAGCACCATGCTGGATCCGCGGCGCAACGACGTGACCCGCATCGAGGTGGCCGAGGCCCTGGATCCGGCCCTGAACTCCGGCGAGCTGGTCTTCGATCTGACCCTGGCCGGCCAGGACGCGGGCCATGACCAGGTGCGCCTGCGCTGGGATCTCAGGGGGCTGGTGAATGCCGGTGAATCCCTGACCTTCACCCTGGATCAGGGCAGCTCGTCTTCCACGCGGGCATTCCAGATCGAAGAACTGACCTATGATGAAGATCGCGGACTGACCAGCCTGACGGTGATCGAGGCCCTGGACAGCGACATCCAGGCCATGGCCTTCACCCTGGAATTTGCGCTCGACGACATCAAGGTCACGGAAATCGACGAGGACACGGACCGAATCAGCATCGAGGGGGCCGCGCGGCTGGGTCAGGTGCTCGAGGCCGGCCAGGCGTTCACCCTCAAAGGCGTCGAGCTGGTGGCGAAGAAAGTCAAAGACACCAGCGTCGGCTACGACATCGAGGTGGCCAAGCTGGATGATGCGGACAAGAGCGCCGTGGGAAATGCCACCATGCTGCAGCGCACGCTGAGCACGGGGGATTTCGACCGCGGTCACGACCTGCTGAAACTCGACGGTGACCAGACCGCCTTTTTCAAGGCGGGCGTCGCGCTCACGGTCGAGACCGGCGCTGCCGGGCAGGCGCTGACCTTCGAGGCGGTGCGCTTTGACGACGCGACCGACACCACCTGGGTCACGGTGGCCGAGGCCCTGGACGACGACTTCGGCGCCGCCAAGCTGAACGCGGCCTATGCCGTGGTGGGCGCCGATGCCGGCGGCGATACGGTCACCATCGCGGGCAACCGCGCCGGCGAATTCGCAGCCGGCACCCGCCTCGTCATCACCGCCGGCGGCAAGGACGGCCTCTACACGGTGGCGGACAGCACCTCGGACGGTACCGACACGACGCTGACATTGGAAGAGGGCCTGCCGGCCGGCGCCGCCGGCGGCGGCCTGGCCCTGGCCCGTGCCGATGCCCTGCTGGCGGCCACCTCGAAGTCCGCGTTCGTGGTCGCCGGCGACCGTCGCGATGCCTACCAGAGCGGCGACAAGGTGGTGGTCACGGCTTCCGCGGGCGGCGCCAACGACGGGTCCTACACCATCGACACGGTGCGCTACGACGCCGCCAAGGACCAGACCTGGCTCACCCTCAAGCAGAACGTGGCGGGCAGCAAAGACAAGGTGAGCAAGCCCAAGGCCGGCGGTTTTCTCTACAACCCCGGCGGACTGATCACCATTACCGGCTGGGACGACACGCAGGACACCCTGCTGGTGCGCGGCGATGTCGCCGGGGCCGTGGAGGAGCTGAGGGCCGCGGGGCAGCGGCTCGCGGTCCTGGACACGGCGGCCGGCGACCTGTCCTTGAACCCGCAAGCGGCCACCTATGTGGCGCCCCACAAACTGGTGCTCGATTTCCGCAATGTCAGCCAGCCCCTGAAGTTCGAATTCGCCACGGACGACAAGACCAAGGCCACCACGCTCACGGTGAGCCGCATCGCCGGGCCTTCCCTCATCGAGGATGTGAGCGAGTTCGGCGACGTGGCCGAGGTGATCGGCAAACTGATCTTCCCCGAGCGGGAGTTCGCCAAGCTCACTTTCACCCGGGTGGATGCCAACACGGTGATCTATGGCGGCGGGGACGTGAACACCTTCGCCATCGACGCCGGCACCCGCTTTGCCGGCAAGCTCATCGGCAGCACCGGACTGCGTAACCCCCTGGAGGTGCTGGCATCGACCCTGGCCAAGCCCCAGGACGCCATCAATTTCCAGTTTCCCAGCGCCACGGTGGTCAACACCCTGGACTATACGGGCCTGTTCGATCTGCTCAAGCCCAAGCGCACCCTCGGCGGCCTGGCCAACTTCGCCAATCTGGGCGATTCCTTCCTGGGCGGCTTCGGCAGCGGGCCTGCTCTGCCCCAGTTCGACGGTGCCATCGAGAACATGACCGCCATCGAATACGGCGCGGGCCTGAACCTGCTGCTGGGCGAGGGTGCCGGCGGCCTGCGGCCGCCCCAGGGCTTCAGCGCCGACAGCCTGCGGGGCCAGGCGGGGGAAACGGCCAAGGCCATGAGCCAGGGCTTGCTGGGCAATCTCGTGACTGCCCGCAACTATTTCAGCGTGGGCGGCAATCCGCTGGAGACCCTGTTCGATGGCGCCGGCGTGAAGGGCGAGAAGAACGCCGTCACCAAGTTCGCCAACCGCCTGGTGGTGGAACGTCTGCCCACGGTGGCGCCGGGGCTGCACCTGCTGCTGGGCAAGGGCGGGGCCGACACCTACCGCTTCGAGGGTGTCTGGGGGCTGGCGGCGATTCTGGAGACGCCCGACCTGATCCTGGGCGGGGCCGCCTTTCCCGAGGGCTACGACACCCTGGACCTGTCGGGGGTGCAGACCGATCTCGACATCACCATCTTCGAGGTCACCACGGAGAACGTGCAGACCTTCCGCGACCTGTTCCTCGGCTTCGGCGACCGCAGCGCGGACAATGTGCGCGTCAGTCACGGCATCGACGTGGGCACCAACATCGTCATCGTCACCGACACCCTGCTGGACGACAAGACCCGGCCGCCGCTGGCCCCCTTCGGCAAGGGGCTCAATTATCTCGTCGCCAACGACATCGAGAACATCATCGGCGGCGAGGGGACCAACACCGTGCGCTTCGTCAACGGCGCCCGCCTCCAGGGGACGCTCAGCACCACCGCCGGCGGCGAGATCGTCCTCGACTACAGCGAGTTCTTCGACACGGCGCCACCCGCCTCCGCGGGGGTGCGCACCGATCTGGGGGTGTGGGAGGAGGTGCTGCTGCCTTCGGCCGAGGTGCTCGACGGGCTCTTCGCCACGCCCAGCATCGTGGCCGATTACGGTACCGCCGAGGGGGTGTTGGGCAATCGCCTGGGAGGGCTGGAGAGCGTGCTCGACGAATGGTTCGGCTGGGCGCTGCCCACCGCGTCCCTGGCGGTCACCAACGTCACCACGGTCGCCGGCAGTCTCGGCGACGACGAACTGACGGGCAGCGCAGTCAAGGACAACACCTTCGTGCTCACCGCCGGTGGCAGGGACGTGGTCGATGGAGGCGGCGATGCCGCCGGCGTCGCGGTCTACGGCGGCAGCGGCAATACCGTGAGCTATGAGGGTGCCAGCCAAGGGGTGGTGATCTCCCTGGCGGACGGCCGGTCGTGGCTGGCGGGTGACGGCTTCATCCCGCCCGCCAATGGCGCCCTGCCCGACATTCCGGACGATGCCGCTTTCCTGAGCAACATCCAGAACCTCGCCGGCGGCGACGGCGACGACCTGCTGGTGGGCGACGGCGGCGACAACATCTTCTTCTTCGCCGACGACTGGGGCCAGGACGTGGTGGTGACCGGTGGTGGCAACGACGTGCTGGACTTCTCCGCCGTCACGGAGGCGGTGCAGTCGAAGGATACCAACGGCGACGGTAAGGACGACTTCTTCTGGGTCGGCGACGAGAACGACCCTGCCAGCAGCGTGACGCTCTCCACCGGGGACATTGCGGGGAAGAATGGCGTGGAGATGCGGCAGGAAACGGACCGCGAGAGCAGTTGGGAGGCCCTGTTCTCGCCGCTGCCCATCACCCCCTATCTGTTGCGTGCCGCCGACGAGGTCCGCGCGGCCGGGGCGGTCGAGACGCTGACGGAGACCGAGCTGCGGGCCGCGGCGGCGGCAGCCCTGCAACGCTGGCTGGCGGCGCTGCCGGCACGGGACGGTGAGCCCTTCCTGGAAGGTTACCGCTTCGGCGTCGCGGATCTGCCGGGCGATGCCCTGGGCCAGATTGGTGGCCAGACGGGACGTCAGGTCATCACCATCGATGCCACGGCGGCCGGCGTCGGCTGGTTCATCGATCCCACGCCGGTGCAGGACGAGGAGTTCGTGCGCCGGGCGGACGGCAGCCTGCGGGCGGATCCGGCCGGGCCGGCGGCCGGGCGCATCGACCTGCTCACCGTGGCCATGCACGAAATCGGCCATGCCCTGGGGCTGGGGCACGGCAGCGGCCTGATGGAGGCCGGCCTGGCGCCGGGGGTGCGCCTCCTGCCCGCGGGTTTCGACGGCCCGCTGGACGGGCTGCCGGTCGCGGGCGCGGCCCTGACCCTGCAGGAGGGCGATGCCGGGCTGCTGCGGCAGGGGCTGGAGGGCGGTTTCCAGGGCTGGCTGGCGGACGGTTTCGCGGGGGAGATCGCCGATCTGTTCGATCAGACCCTGCCCTTCACCGCTCAGACGGTGGGCCAGTGGCTGGGAATCGAGCAGGATGCCGTGGCCGGTGAAATCCGTGACCGAGTGGCTGCGATCGCCGGTCTCTTTCCCAGCGACAGCAACGAGGTCGATGAGGCCGCCCTGGCCGGACTCGGCGTGAAGATCCTGGACAGCACCGGCACGCGCTATCAGGCCCGCCTGGAGCTGGGCAGCTTCCAGCGCCTCGTCACCCTCGATCCCGGCCGTATCCAGCTGCCGGACAGCTTCCTGGGCTCGGGGCTGGATCTCGGTGCCTTCGGCCTGCGGGGCGAGCTGCCGGAGCTGGTCTTGAGCGCCGGCCTCAGCCTCGATTTCGAGTTCGGCCTCGAAGCGGGCGCTTTCTTCGCCGTGGATCCCGGCGTGCGGGTGGATCTCCGCCTGGGCGAGGCCCCCTTGCCGGTACTGGCCGTGGAACAGGCGGGGCAGGCCCTGTATCTGGCGGGCGACCGGTCGGCGTCGTTCCAGGCCGGCGAATACATGACCATCGAGGGTTCGGCGGACAACGACGGGGGCTACATCGTGGACCGCGTGGAATACGATTCCATGGCGGACCGCACCACCCTGTGGGTGCGCAACGATCTGCAGCGCCAGAGCGGCTCGCTGGGCGAGGCCGTGGCGGCCGACGGGACCCGGGTGGCCATCGCCGGCGCCGAACACCAGGGGGACCGCTTCACCGTCGCCGGCGACGCGGGCCGGCAATTCGCGGTGGGCGAGCGCTTCTGGCTGTCCGGTTCCGGCGGCAACAACGGCCTCTACGAGATCACGGCGATCGCCTACGACGCCCTGGCCGACCGGTCCGTGATCACCGTGGATCGGGAGATCGCCGCCGATGCCGGTGACGGCAGGATCTGGAACACTTTCTCGGGTTCGGTCGCTCTCGGTCCCCTGCGTCTCGACCTGGACGACGCCGTGCTGGGGTTCACCAGCGGTGCCTTCATGGGACTCCAGGGGCGGTTCACCGATTTCAGCGCTTCGCTGCCTGCCGATGCGGTGCTGCGCGGACTCGGTCCCGATACCGGTTTCGCGGTGCGCCTGCCGCTGAATCTGAGCACCCCGCTGTCCGGGCTGGAGTTTCGTCCGGTGGAACTCTATGCCGGCGCCGATCTGGGTCTGCCCGCGCCCGGGGATTTCGCGCAGCTCTTGTTGCAGCTCTCCTCCCTGTTTCCCACCAGCGGCAATCTCGGCGATCTCATGCGCTTCAACGGTTTCTCCCTGGAGGACCTGCTCGACGTCATCGAATACGGCCTGGACGAGCTGGCCGGCCGCCCCCTGGACGATCCCGAGACGGCGGCCGACGAGCAGGGTCTGATCTACAAGCGCATGCCCCTGGTGGAGCGCAGCGTCGCCCAGCTCCTGGCTACGGAAGGGGCCACGGTGTCGCTGAACCGCGCCACCATCGACTACGACGACGGCGGCAGCCCCGCGAGTCGGGCCGGGCTTGAGATCTGGCACAACGGCTCGGGCGGGGTGTTCACCCTGGGGAATGGTACGGATGCGGTGGAAGTGTCCTTCGATGCCGATGGCGCCGCCCTGGAGGCCGCGCTGCAGGAACTCTGGTCCGACGCCCGGGTGGTGGGCGGCCAGGGCAGCCCGGACGATCCGTGGCGGGTCATTTTCGAGAATCAGGCGCAACCCCCCGAGATGGTGGTGGGCGAAGATCGGTTGAATACCGATTTCATCACGCTCCTGCGCAGTATCTTCAAGGAAGCGCGTGCCGCGGCGACGGACCTGGGTGGGTTCGAGGCCGCGGTGAACCAGAAACTCAAGGACCTGCTGGGCCTGTCCGAGGATGCGGCCGATCCGGTGGTGTTGAAATACGAGGATTCCAGCTTCGTCTTCGACCTGTCCCTGGCGGCCGATTTCGAGAGCCGGCTGGATCTGGCCGTGGATCTGGGCGCCTATCTGGACGAGTACGACAGCCTGCCCCTGGACCTGGCGGTGGGGAGCGAGGCCCGCATCGATGTCGCCGCCTCTGCGGCGCTGGACTTCGGCGTCACCTTCGACCTGAGCGATGTCCGGAATCCGTCCCTGTTGTTCGATGACGACAGCGGCCTGGAATTCTCCCTCGACATCGCCAACCAGGGGCCCTTGTCCTTCAAGACGGCCATCGGCATTCCCAATCCCCTGGACGACGGCGAGCGCATCGAGGTGGGCCTGTTCGCCGCCGGCGGCGAGGGCCGTTTGAACCTCGCCGCGCGCGCCGGTCTCGCCGGGGACGGTGACGATGACAACCGCTATGCGCTGGCGGAGTTCGCCGATCAACTGGTGCTCGACGTCAGCGGCGGTGCGGAGCTGACGCTGCCGTTGTACTTTCCCCTGGAAAACCTGCCCCTGGGCGGCAGTACGGCGGATCTCGACAACGACGGGGTGGCCGACAACGCCCTGGCGCTGCGGCTCGACTTCGATGAAAACGGTCTGAGCGACGTCCAGCGCGCGGTGCCCGCGCTGCTACCGGCCTTCGACCTCTTCGCGCTCATCGACGATCCCGGCCGGGTGCTGATCGGACTGGAGGACATGTTCAGCGGCATCCAGGCCGGGCTGTCGTCGCGTTTCGCGCAGATGGGCCTGCCCCTGGTGGGGGACAAACTGGAAGAGGCCGCCGCTTTCGTGGACGAAACCCTGCGCGCCGGGGTGCTGGGTATCGCGGATCTCTCCGCGGGCATGTCCGGGGGTGTCTTCGACCTCGACAGCGCCGACAGCCGCTATGCCAGCGGTGGCCTGGGAGCGACCCTCTTCGATGCCTATCGCAACGGCCAGTCCACCTCGGAGCGCATCATCGACCTGGTGCGCACCGCGCTCTACGAGGGCATCGGCGACCTGTTGCAGGTACCGGAGACCGATGCCGGCGGCCGGCCCCTGTTCGACGCCCGGGGCGAGCCCTTGTATCGTGCCGTGACGGGACCCGATGACATCCAGTTCACGGTGTCAGGCGGCACCATCCAGTTCAACGTGCTCGTCGCGGACAACATCTTCGATGAACGCATCCCGCTGAGTTTCGAGGCCAGCGCCCCGGGACTGGGGCTGAAGAGCAGCGATGCCAGCGCCATCGATTTCACTCTCGATTATGTCTTCGGCCTGGGATTCGGTTTCGATGCCGGCGCCGGTGTCTTCCTGGACACCACCGGCGTCACCCGGGGCGGCGAGGAATTCCGCCTGGATCTCGCGGCCGAACTGACTCCGGGAGCGGCCTTCACCGCGCAACTGGGCTTTCTCGAGGCCCAATTGCGGGAGCTGGACGACGGCGACGGGCCCAGCGGCCTGTCCGGCACCATCAGCCTGGACCTGCAGGACGGCGGTGGTGACGGCCGCTGGAGCGCCGGGCGGGAATCCCTGGCGGCGGTGGCGGGGCTGAGCGCCGGGGCCAACATCGACCTGGGCGTCACCGTGGACATCGCCGCGGCCGACATTGCCCTGCCCCGCATCGAGGCCGTGTTGCGTTACGACCAGAACTTCCTGAACGTGGTCTACCGCAGCGGGGGCGGTTCCGCCTTCGAGGTGGGTGGCGCGCCGGACGTGGTGTTTGAGGACGTGACCCTGGATCTGGGCGATGTCATCGGTGGCTTCATGGCACCCATCGTGGACGAGGTGGGAGGCATCATCGGCCCCGACACCCTGGTGCGCCAGGCTGTCGATCTGCTGACCCTGGAGGTGGACCTGGGCGTGGCCGAGCTGCGTCTCCTGGACCTGGCGCGCCTGCGCCTGCCGCCGGCCCAGTTCCAGGCCATGGAGCAGGCCATCGACGCCATCAAAAGTTTCTCCGATTTCGTCGGCCTGGTGGAGGACGCCCGGAGCGAAGACGGGGTGCTGATCGATTTCGGTGACTTCACCGTGGGCCGCGGCCTGCTGGAGGCCCGCAGCACGCCGGTGCGCGCGGAAGACGTGGCTGCCAATGCCGCACCGGACCTGGACGGCAAGACCAGCGGCAAGCCCAAGAGCAACCGGCTGGTGAAGGAGATCGGCACCGAGCCCGGCAGCATCCAGTTTCCCATCCTCACCAGCCCCGCCGCCGTGCTGTCCCTGCTCCTGGGACGGGACACGGACCTGTTCGTCTACGATCTGCCCGATTTCGACGTCCGTTTCGGTTACAGCCAGAGTTATCCCGTGTTCCCCGGCCTCAACGCCCGCCTGAGCGGCACCCTGCAGGCGGCCACCGACCTGTCCTTCGGTTTCGATACCACGGGGCTGCGCGCCTGGGCGGAGGAGGAGAATTTCTCCGCCGGCGGCCTGGACCGGATCTTCGAGGGTTTCTATCTCAACGACCTGGACGCCTTCGGCTTCGACAAGGACGAGGTGACCGTGGGCTTCGGCATCGGCGCCGGCGCCTCGGTGGGGGTGGGCGGCCTGGTGGAGGCCGGGGTGGAGGGCGGCGTGCAGGCCGGCATCGGTCTCGATCTCCACGACCTGCCCGACGAGGGCACCGGCGGCAACACCGGTGTGGACCCCGTCTACGACGGCAAACTGCGCATCGATGAGATCCTCACCCGCCTCGATCAGGGACCGGAATGCCTGTTCGACATGCGCGGCGATCTGCGCGCCTTCCTGGAGGCCTTCCTCTGGACCGGGGTGAAGGTGCCGCTGGTGGGCACGGTGACCCTCTACGAGGCCCGCCAGCGCTTCGTGGACGAAGTGCTGGCCAGCTTCGAGCTGGCCTGTCCCGATCCTGAGCCGCCGGTGGTGGCCACCCTGGACGGCGGCACCCTGACCCTGGCCTACGATCCCGCCGGCAGCGCCCGGCCCGGCGACCAGGCGGAGCGCTACAGCGTCAAGCTCAAGGACGTGGACCTGGATCCCAACGACGGCGATCCGGCGACGGTGCCGCGCATCGCCGTCACCGGCAACGGCTATACCCAGTATTTCGATCCCGCCCTGGTGAGCCGCATCGTGGCGCCGGGTACGGACTTCGACGACAGCTACAACATCGGCCCCGATCTCGCCGCCGATCTGGTGATCCGCGGCGGCGCCGGCAACGACATCATCAGCGTGGCCTCCAGCGCGGCGGGTTTCACCCGCGAACTCTACGGCGATGCCGGCGACGACATCCTCACGGGCGGCGAGGGCGCCGATCTCATCGACGGCGGTGCCGGCAACGACCAGCTCGCCGGCAAGGGTGGCGCCGACGAATTGCGCGGCGGCGCCGGCAGCGATTACCTGGACGGCGGCAGCGGGGGCGATCTCCTCGTGGGCGGCCTGGGGAACGACATCCTCCTGGGCGGCGCCGGCAGCGACACCGCCTGGGGCGACCTGGTGGGCGATGCCGCGAGCGGCGGCCGGGATCAGCTCTTCGGCGGCACCGGCCGCGACGAACTCCATGGCGGCGGCGGCCGCGACCTGATCTACGGCGAGGGCCAGGACGACACACTCTACGGCGACGCCGGCGACGACCTGCTGGTGGGCGGCGCCGGCGCGGACCGCATCTTCGGCGGAGCGGACAGCGACGTCATCCAGTGGCTGGCCGGCGACGGCGGCGATACCGTGGCGGGCGGCGACGGCGAGGCCCAGGACACGCTGGAGCTGCGCGCCGCCGCCGAGCGCAGCGCCGACCGGGTCACCGCAAGCGCCCGCGAGGACGGCCGCCTGGCCTTGCGGTTCAACGATGCGGCCCTGGTCATCGGCGGCGTGGAGCGATTGTCGGTGGATCTGGGCGAAGGCGGCGACCGCATGCGGGTGGAGGACCTGCGGGGCACGGACCTGGCGCGCATCGACGTGGATTACGGTACCGGCGAGATCCTGGAGTCGGTGCCGGTGATGGAGTCCGTGCAGGCGTCGGTCACCCCGGTGGACGAGGACGGCGACGGCCGCCGGGACGTGTTCGCCGCCACCACCCCGCGGCCCAGCCAATATGATGCCGAAACCCGGGTGCGCACCGAACAGCAGGCCGCCCAGACCTTCAAGCGCCAGACGGGTGGCGGCGCCGCGGTTTATCTCTACGAGGACGACGGCTCGCCCAGCCTGGTGCGGGTGACGCCCGCCGATGGTTCTCCCGGCTACTGGCTGCAGCCACGCGAGGGTGTGGCCGCGGACGACGACGGCTACACCCTGGAAGACTTCGAGACCCGCAACGAAGTGGTGATCGTGGAGCGCCAGCGGGTCTTCGCTGCGTCCGATCCTTACGCAGATGACCAGCTTCGCGGCCAGGTCTTCAAGCGCCAGGTGGGCGGCGACGGGGAGGCGGTCTATCGCTACAACCCGGACGGTACGCCGCTGCTGGTGGAGGTGGGCGGCGTGCTCGTCCAGGTACGCGAGGGCGTGGACCCCGAGGATACCGGTTACGATCTGGAGGACTACGAGACCCGCATCCAGCAGCGTTCCCGCCAGGTGGAGCTGCCGGTATGGGCCATGGACGCCGGCGGCCAGGTGCGCCTGGACGCCGACGGCAATCCCGTCCAGGCGGTGGACGAGGCCACCGGCGAACCGCTCTTCGATGTCTTCGTCACTCCCGAGTACGGCCTGGATTCCCAGCCCGACGTGCTGGAGATCGCGGGCAGCGCCGGCGACGACCGCTTCCTCGTCGCCAGCGACGACGGTGAGACCCTGCTGGTGTTCCAGGAGGGAGGCCTGAGCTTCAGTATCACCAACAGCAACCGCGGCGACGACGCACTGATCATCGAGACCCTGGAGGGGGATGACGAGGTGGCCGCGGACGGGGTCCGGGCGGAGCTGCTGGCGGTGCTCCGACTCTATGGCGGGGCAGGGGACGACCGCCTCACGGGATCGCCCTTCGTGGACTACATCGACGGCGGCCTGGGGGACGATGTGATCAGCGGCGGCGCCGGCGTGGACGTGTTCGCCGACGCCGGCGGCCGCGACACCCTGTGGGAACTGCGCGACGCCGACTTCTACCTCAGCGACCGGCAGTTGATCGTGAGCCCCCTGGCGCCGGCTCAGGTGAGTGGCGAGGGCGAGATGCGCCGCGAGGTGCTGGGCGCGGAGGACGAGGATCTCGGGGGGCTGTTCGAGGTGGTGGAGCTGGCCGCCGCGGACACCGCCGGGGCCGGCGGCGAGGAGGCCGCCATCGCCAGCGTCAACCGCTTCACGGTGCGTGACTTCACGGCCACCGCCTACCTCGACGGCGGCGACGCCGGCGATGTCTACGACATCACCCTGAGCGGCACCGAGCAGCAGGAGATCGATTCCCTCATCGATGTGCGCGACCGCGGGCCCTACGGCCTGGACAGCCTCACCGTGTGGGGCACGGCGGAGCGCGACACCTTCAGCTTCCGCCGCGACATCGTGGAACGCATCACGCCCCGCGAGGGCCTGAGTCCCGATTCACCCCTGTTCAGCCCGGTGACCGACTTCAGCACCGAGATCGTGATCCGCGACACCCGCATCGACGACGACATCTTCCGCCAGCAGGTCAACTATCTCACCACCGAGCGGTTCACGGTGCGCGGGCGCGCCGGCGACGACCTGTTCCTGGTGGACGACAGCAGCACGGAACTAGCGGTATACGGCGACGGCGGCGACGACCGCTTCTTCATCGGCAACGTGCTGGCCACCGAACTGTACGACCATCCCAAGTACGGCCTCATCGAGGTCGTCAAGGAGATCACCAACGGGGTCTCTTTCCCGGCGACTTTCTACGGCGGTACCGGCGACGACTATTTCGAGGTCAACCGCAATCTGGCGGAGATCTCGCTCTACGGAGAGGAGGACGACGACACGTTCTATCTCAAGGCCCACCTGGTGCTGGAGGCCGGTGACAGCGGCAATCTCGCTCCCAGCGACGAGATCAACGTCTACAGCGAGGAAGGTGAACAGGACACCCTGGCCTATCTCAAGAACGCCCCCGTCAACATCTTCGGCGGCGCCGGGTTCGACACCCTGGCCATCGTCGGCACCGAGATCGACGACACCTTCGTGATCTTCGTCGAAGAGGTGGACGGCCGCGAGGTGCAGCGCATCTACGGGGCCGGACTCGTCGTACCCACGATCGAGAGCATCGAGCGCCTGCTCATCATCACCGGCGGCGGCGACGACACGGTCTATCTCTACGGGACCCTGGCGGACCAGGAGATCAGCATCGACACCGGCACCGGCGACGACACCGTGCAGGTGGGCGGCGGCCCCCTGGACTTCGAGGTCGTCATCCCCGAATCCAAGTACACCAAGCAGGTCCGCATTCCCCAGCCGCCGCTGATCGAGGAGCAGACCGTGCTCGTCTCCCCGGCCGTCGTCTGGTACGAGCAGCGCTGGGTGGTGGAATACCTGCCTTTCCTGGGCGCACCGGTGCGGCTCTATCCCTATTTCGAGCGCATCGAACGCCCGGCGGTGTACACCACCCGCCTGGTGGAGATCCCACAGCCCGACAAGGTGCTGCCGGTGGTGGTCACGGTGCCCGAATACCCCCTGCCGGTGCAGGTGCCCGAGACCCGCAGCCTGGCGGGCATCCAGGGGCCGGTGATCGTGAACGGCTCGGCCAACAGCGCGGCGGGCGGCGACCGGCTCGTCGTCGACAACAGCGCCGGCGCCGCCACCGCCGCCGACGCCCTGCGCAAGCAACGAGTGGAGATCGTCAAGGTCACCACCGATGCGGCGCGCATCGCGGATCAACTGCCGGCCTGGATGGACGAGGCGGTCACGGACGCCTCCCTCGCCCGCCTCATCGCCAATCTCCACGAGATCCGCCGCCCCGGTTTCGCCGACGAGTTGCTGGCCCTCGGCGACGATGCGACGCGCGACTTGACCTTGCCCGCCGGCACTCTGGTGAACCTGCTCGACGGCGCCGCCCTGGTGGACGAACTGGGCGGGCCGGCGGTGGTGCTGCCGGAGGCGCCCGATGCACTGGCGGCCCATCTGGCGGACAATCTGGAGCCCTCGGCGGCGCGCGACCGCCTCATCGCCGAACTGGACGCGCTGCCGGCCACCGAGAGCCGGGTGGTGATGGATCCCGACACCGGCGAGGTGCGGGTCTACAGCACCGTGGACGTGGCGTTGGAGATTCCCGGCGGGTACGTGCTGGGCAAGGACGTGAAGAACACCAAGAACTACGACACCGTGGCGGGGCTGGGCAGCGGCTTCGGCCTGTTCTACGAAAACTTCACCGCCGTGGATCTCTACCTGGGCGGCGCTGCGGATCTGTTCACCGTCGAGGACACCGCCGCCCGCGCCGTGACCCGCGTCTATGGCGGCGGGGGAGACGACACCCTGCAGGTACACGATGCCAGCGGTCCCCTGGAACTGTACGGCGACACCCAGCCCGACTACAGCGAGGACTTCCGGGGCTATCTGCCGGAACTGGGCGGGCTGCTGGGCCTCGGCGGTGACTTCGATCCCGAGGACCTGGATCACTTGCGTGCCCTGGCGCAACGCCTCAACGCCGAGGCGGGCACCGACATCGACGTGGATGCCATCCGACTCGAACTGAATTTCGATGTGGCGGCTTACAACGAACACCTCATGGCGCTGGTACGCGCCAACGCCAATCTGCTGGCGGATGCCGGTTCCTATGGGGAGGAACTGGAGCGCACCGGGGAACTGCTGGGGCTGGGCGGTGCCTTCGATCCCGCGGACGTGGAGCACCTGCGCGCCCTGGCGCAGCGCCTGAACGCGCGCTTCCCCGACATCGCCATCGACACCAGCGGCGATTTCGAGGCCCTGGACGCTGCCGTCAACGCCTATCCCGATCAGATCTGGACCCTGCTCAAGGAAGCCTACAACACCATTCCCGACGGCGCCCGGTACACCGACTATCTGCCGGAGGCGGGCGCGGTGCTGGGACTGGGCCGCGATTTCGACCCGGCCTCGGTGGCCGACGTCCGGGTCCTGGCACAGCGCCTGGTGGAGGAATACCGGCTGCCCATCGCCGTCCCCGACATCGGACTGGCCCCCACTCTCGATCCCGACGATTACCGGGCCGAGATCTGGGGGCTGCTGGTGGCGGACGGCCGGGCCACGGTGCCCGCCGGCGACGACCGTTTCCTGCTCGCGGGTCACGACGGTACCGTGGACACCCTGGATGCACCCCTCACGGTCTCCGGGCAGGCGGGGACGGACTTCCTGCAACTGGACGACCGGGCCGAGAACGAGGCCGAGGTGCTCCACTTGACGGAGGCCACCATCGATGGCCTGGGTCTGCTCAACGGCGTCGACTACGATGACCTGGAGATGCTGGCGATCCTGCTCGGCGGCGGCGACGACGTGATCAACGTGCGCGGCACCAGCGCCGCCACCACCTTGGACCTGGGCGCCGGCGACGAACGGATCTACGTGGCCTCGGGCGCGGCGCTGGGGCTGGACGAGGCCACCGATTTCCTGCGTGGCGATCTGGATGCCCTGCAAGGGGATCTCATCCTGCGCGCCGGTGACGGCCGCCATCTGCTGATGGTGAGCGACGAGGCCGCCGCCGCGGGTGACACCGCGGTGGTGTGGACGGCCACCGCCCTCACGGGGCTGGCCCCCGGCGGCATCTATTACGACAGCGCTCCCGGCGGCGACTTCGCCGCCGGCATCACCGTGTGGACGGGTGCCGGGGACGATCGCATCCGCGTGGAGGGCAGCCACCAGCGCGATGGGGTACGCACCACCAGCACCCTCAACACCGGCGCCGGCGACGATGCGGTGACCGTGGACCTGGCCGCCGGGCGCGACGGCTTCTTCGTCCTTAACACCCAGGCCGGCGACGACGTGGTGGATGCCGGTTCTTCCTCGCTGCCCCTGGTACTCTTCGGCGGCCCCGGCGGAGATCGCATCACCGGCGGCAGCGGGGCCGACCTGATCCTGGGCGATGGCGGGCGCGTGATATACCGCGACGCCTCGGGAGAACTTGCGGCCCGCCTGGGTGGCGGCGGGCCCGGTGACTTCAGCGACGGGGTGCGGCGTCCGGTGTCGCTGGTGCGCAGCGCGGGAGAAGAGGGGGGTGAGGACCGCATCGACGCCGGTGCCGGCGACGACGTGGTGCTGGGCGGTGAAGGCGGGGATACCATCACCGCGGGTGCGGGATCGGACATCGTGCTGGGTGACAGTGGCGAAGTGGCCTACCGCGGGAGCGGCGTATTGGAAACAGTCTCCAGCACCACCAGCGCCGCCGGCGGTGCCGATACGGTGGACGCCGGTGACGGCGACAACGTGGTGCTGGGCGGTGAAGGCGGCGACACGCTGGCCACCGGCGACGGCAACAGTGTGGTGCTGGGCGGCGGCGGCGTGGTGATTTTCGATGCGGCGGGTGAAGTCGTCCTAGTGGAGAATCCGGTGGAGAATCCGGACGATGGCGCGGCAGCGGCGCCCGCGCCGCGCATCCAGGGGCATCTAGGGGATGACGACACCCTGTTGGCCGGCGACGGCGCCCACATCCTGCTGGGCGGTGCCGGCGCCGATCGCATCACCAGCGGCGCCGGTCCCGACGTGATCCTGGGCGATCGGGGTACAGTGACCCGGGAGGGGGATTGGATCGAGGCCCGCACCGGCGCCGACGGCGACGGGGGAGACGATTTCATCGACAGCGGTGGCGGCGACGATTTCGTCCTGGGCGGGCGGGGAGAGGACCGCGTCCGGGGCGGCGGCGGCGACGATGCCGTGCTGGGGGACTATGGGACGCTGCGCCGTAATGGCGCCTTGCTGGAACGGGTGGCCAGCGAGGCACCGGAGCAGGGCGGGGCGGACGATCTGGACGGCCAGGAGGGCGACGACGTGTTGCTGGGCGGTGCCGCGGGCGACGAACTGCGCGGCGGTGCCGGACGCGACCTGCTCATCGGCGACGGCGGCCAAGTGTCCTTTCAGGCCGGTGTCCTGGTTCGTGCCGAGACCACCGATTTCTTCATCGGCGGAGATGACCGGCTGGAGGGTGGTGCCGGCAACGATTTCCTGCTGGGCGGTGCCGGACGCGACCAGTTGGGAGGCAACCTGGACGAGGACATCCTGGTGGGGGATTACGCCCAGCTCAACTTCCGCGACCGGGAGCGCATCGACACCGTGCTCGCCCCGGTCCAGGGCCCGCTGGATTTCACGCGCAACACCCTGTTCTCGCTGTACAACGTGGCTGAAGTGTCCATCGAGGCCGTGGATACCCTGGCGCTGCAGAGCGGGCTGCGGCTGGCGCAGGCGCCCGTGCAGGTTGTGGTCTTCGATGACCGGGGGAGCGTGGCGCATGGTGTCCGGCCGGTTCTGCTTTCCGAACGGGGGGCGAGCGAGGAAGCGGCAGCGGTGGCACCGGCCGTGGAAACGCGGGCGCCCGCTGCAGCGGTGCGGCCTGCCGCCGTGGCGGCGGATACGGAGGCGAAGGCCCCTGCCGCCACCACTCGCTATCAAGTGCGTTCCGGTGACGACCTGTGGTCCATCGCCGAGCGCGAACTGGGCAATGGTTTCCTGTGGCCGGAGATCCAGCGCCTCAATCCGGGCCTGAGCGATCCCGATCTGATCCTGCCGGGCGAGGTGCTCGTGCTGCCCGTGTACCCGCATTATCGCGTGCAGCCGGGAGACAGTCTGTGGTCCATCGCCGGACGCCTGTTGGGCGATCCCCTGCGCTGGCCGGAGATCCAGCGCCTCAATCCACAGCTCGGCGATCCGGGGCTCATTCATCCGGGCCAGCAGTTGAACCTGCCGGCCGATGCCCTGGCACCCGATGCGGAAACGCCCGGCACGGCAACGGAAACGCCGGAAACGGAATCCTCGGCCGCCGGGGCCCTGTCCGGTGCGGCCGGACTGGCTGTGGCGGCCGGTAGTGTTCAGGCGGGGATTCGGACACGCCGCCGCAGGGCCTTTCTGTGTGACGGCGGTGCGCTGCGCCCCTGCCACGATCCCGCGCTTCATGGGGCGCATGCCCGTGACCGTTATATTGTCCTGGAGGATGCGGGTGCCACGGGAGGCGCGCAGGCGGTGACCGTGGACTGGTACGGTGATTACCGGGAGCGCCCGTTTTGACGCCGTCCGGACTCGCGTGCCACAGGGGTGGCCGGATGAGGAACGGGGGCGAGCAACGGGTATGTTGAAATTCCATCATCAATCACGAGGACGACAGTTATGGCCAAGAGTGATCGCGACACTGCAGGAACCGGTGCGGCCGGCGGCACACCCCGCATCCGCTGGGACGGCAGCCACATGAAGAGCACCTATGCCAACGTGTGCAACGTGGCCAGCACGCGGGAGGAAGTGACCCTGCTGTTCGGCACCAATCAGACCTGGAACCGTGACCAGCAGGAGGTGACCGTGGAGTTGTCCGACCGCATCATTCTCAATCCCTACGCCGCCAAGCGCCTGTTGCTACTGTTGCAGGGCGTGATCGCCGAATACGAACAGCGCTTCGGTACCATCGATATCGGTGCCGGTACCGGTGGCGGAGGCAGAGACGGCACGGATGGGGGCGGCAAGGACTGACGGCCGCCACTTTGCGCCCGATTTGAACCCGATTTGAGCCCGAATTTGAACAGGGTTGAACAGGGAGTCGCATCCTGACGGCAACGGTACTGCAGCCGCACGCGGGTCATGACAAAGCCCTCCGATCGAACGGCCGGTCCTGAACCGGTCGCCTTCATCGACCAGGCGCTGTGGCGCCAGTTCGGCCAGGCCCCGGACGGTGCCGCCTTCCATCGCAGCTGGCTGACCCTGCTGTGCCGCCAGATCCCGGGAGCCCGCAGTGCGGTGCTGGTGCTGGGCGAACCGGACCTCGGTCCTTTCGCACCGGCCGCTTCCTGGCCCGAGGCCCGGGGTGGCAGTCCCGCACTGGCCGCGCTGGTGGAACGCTGCCTGGCGGCGCGGCGGGGCATGGCCGTGGAAGAGGAGGACGGCACGCAGGGAGTGGCCTGGCCGCTGCTGGTCGGTGAACACCTGTTGGGCGCGGTGGCCGTGGAACTGGAGGGGCAGAGGGATGCCCAGCGGCTGCAGGAGACCCTGCACCGCTTGCAATGGGGCGCCGGTTGGGTGCTGGCCCGTTTTCATCAGGGACAAACAGCGGCCGACGAGGCCTTGCGAGAGCGGCTCATGGGGGCGCTGGATCTCCTGGCCGCCACCCTGGAGCCGTCCCGTTTCGCTACCGCGGCCCAGACCCTGGTGAGCGAGCTGGCGCAACAATTGCGCTGCGAGCGCGTGAGCCTGGGCCTGCGCCGGCGCGGTCACGTGCGCGTGTGTGCCCTGTCCCACAGCGCTCAGGTGGGCAAGGCCATGGCTTTGGTCCGCTCTCTCGGGCGGCTCATGGACGAGGCCGTGGATCAGCGCGCGCCGCTAGCCTTGCCGCCTGCCGGGGAGCGCCCCTTGATCCTGCGCGAACACGAGGACTTCGCCCGCCGCGAGGGAGTCGGGGCCTTGCTGACCTTGCCGCTCTACCGGCAGGAGGAGCCCATGGGGGCACTGGTCCTGGAGCGGGAACGGCCTTTCACGGAAGCCGAGCGGGAGTTCGCGCATGCCGTGGCGGCCCTGGCGGGGCCCCTGCTGGCGGAGAAGCGGGCCAACGACCGCCCGCTGGCGGTCAAGGCGCTGGTGGCGCTGCGCGAGCAAGGGGTACGGCTCTTTGGGCCGCGCCATTACCTGCGCAAGACAGTGGCCCTGGTGCTGGTGGCGGCCGCGGTCTTTCTGACCACCGCCCACAACATGTACCGCGTCACCGCGGACACCGTGATCGAGGGGGCCGTGCAGCGCATGATCGTCGCGCCTCTGGACGGTTATTTGGCCGACTGTTTCGCCCGCGCCGGCGATCGAGTGGCGGCCGGGGCACCGATCTGTGTCCTGGATGACCGCGACCTGCGCTTGGAACGCCTCAAGTGGTCCGGCCAGCGCGCCCAATTGCTCAAGCAGCGCGACGAGGCCCGAGCCCAGGGGGACCGCGCCCAACTCAATGTCATTCGCGCCCAGATCCAGCAGGCCGATGCGCAACTGGCATTGCTGGACGAGCAACTGGAGCGGACCCGGATCACGGCCCCCTTCGACGGCCTGCTCATCAGCGGCGACCTGAGCCAGCGCCTGGGCGGCGCGGTCCAGCGCGGCGAGGTATTGTTCGAGATCGCTCCCCTGGTGGATTACCGCGTGATCCTGCGCGTGGACGAACACGACATCGGTGCCGTGGCCCAGGGTCAAAGCGGCACTCTGGTGCTGGCCAGCATGCCCGAGGCGCCGCTGGCGTTCACCGTGCGCCGCATCGTGCCGGTGGCGGAGGCGGCGGACGGACGTAACTACTTTCCGGTGGAGGCGGAGCTGGCCCGGCCGCCGGCCCGGGCCCTGCGCCCCGGCATGGAGGGGGTGGGCAAGATCGAAGTGGAAGAACGCCCCTTGTGGTGGATCTGGAGCCACCAGCTCGTGGATCGCCTGCGCCTGTGGTGGTGGCGCTGGCAGCCGTAGGGAAGAACGAGGGGCGTGGCTGAGGAATCCTTGTTCAGTCCTTCCTGGTATCGCGTGGCCCGATTGCGGCCGCGGCTGCGCCCGCATGCCCGCATCCACCGTCATTTCTATCGGGGCGAGTTGTGGTACGTGGTGCAGGATCCCGTCTCCGGTCGCTTCCACCGTTTCACGCCCGCCGCCTACAGCGTCGTCGGGCTCCTGGACGGCCGCCGTACCCTGGCGGAGGTCTGGGAGGAGGTGGTGTCACGGCTGGGAGACGATGCGCCCACGCAGGAGGAGGTGATTCGCCTGCTCACCCAGCTGCATCGCGCCGATCTCCTGCTGAGCGACGGCCTGGTGCCGGCCGAGGAGATCGTCGAGCGGCAGCGGCGCCAGCGCCGCCGCCAGCGCCTGCAGCATTTCAAGAATCCGCTGGCGCTGCGCATCCCCTTGCTGGATCCGGACCGCTTGCTGGACGTACTCGCACCCCTGGCGCGCCCGCTGTTCACGCTGCCGGGTTTTCTGCTGTGGCTGGCGGTGATGGGCTGGGGGGGGATGACGGCCCTGTCCCATTGGCCGGCGCTTACGGAGAATCTCAGCGACCGCGTGCTCGCCCTGGAGAACCTGTGGCTGCTGACCCTGGCCTTTGTGGTGGTGAAGGCCTGCCACGAGCTGGGGCACGGTCTCGCCGTCAAGCGCTGGGGCGGCGAAGTGCACGAGATGGGCATCATGTTGCTGGTACTGATGCCGGTACCCTATGTGGACGCCAGCGCCGCCTCAGCCTTTCCAGAGAAGGGCCGGCGTATTGTGGTGGGTGCGGCAGGCATGATGGTGGAACTGCTCATCGCCGCCCTGGCCTTGCTGGTGTGGTTGCAGGCTGAACCCGGGGCCCTGCGGGCCCTGGCCTTCAACGTCCTGTTCGTGTCCGGGGTCTCCACCCTGCTCTTCAATGGCAATCCCCTGCTGCGATTCGACGGTTACTACATCCTGGCGGACTGGCTGGAGATACCCAATCTGGGCCAGCGTGCCAACCAATATGTGGGATATCTCATTCAGCGCCATCTGTTCCGGATCGAAAAGGCCCGCTCGCCGGTGGCGGCCCGCGGCGAGGCGCCCTGGCTGCTGGGTTATGCCATAGCCTCATTCATCTATCGCATGGTGGTGATGCTGGCCATCGCCCTGTTCGTCGCCGGGCAATATTTTACCCTCGGTCTGTTGCTGGCCTTGTGGGCGGTCTTCCTGACAGTGTTGTTGCCCCTGGGACGCCAGTTGTTGTTTCTGGCGCGCAGCCCGGTGTTGCAGGGCCGGCGAGGTTTTGCCGTCGCCATGAGCGGGGTGGTGGTGGGCGTGCTGGTGTTGCTGCTGGGTTGGGTGCCGCTGCCCTATGCCGTACGCGCCGAAGGCGTGCTCTGGGTTCCGGAACGGGCGCAGGTACAGGCCGGCGTGGATTGCCGGCTGGAGCGCGTGGTAGTGGAGTCCGGCACGGTGGTGGCGCGCGGCCAGGTGTTGCTGCATTGTACGGCTCCGGAGCTGGCCGCCCAGGCCAAAGTGATGGCGGCCCAACTGGCCGAACTGCGGGCGCGCTACGATCAGCAGCGCTACGAGGACCGGGTGCAGGCCCAGCTCACGCGCCAGGAGATGCGCCACCTGGAGGCCGCGGCCGGGCGCCTGGCCGAGCGCCTGGCCGAACGGGCCATCCGCAGTCCCGCCGATGGCGTGTTGGTGTTCGCCCGCCCCCAGGATCTGCCAGGACGCCATGTACGCCAGGGCGAGGCCCTGGGTTATGTGCTGGAGACCGCTGCGCCGCCCATCGCCCGTGTGGTGGTGGACCAGGACGGTGTGGAAGTGGCGCGCGATGCGCAGGCCATCGAGATCCGGCTGGCGCGGAGGCTGGATCAAGTATGGCCCGCCTATCTGGTGCGGGAGGTGCCGGAGGCCACGGACCGCCTGCCTGGTCCCGCCTTGTCCCTGGAAGGAGGTGGTCCCTTCGCCGCCCAGGGAGCAGGCGGCGAGCTGCGCACCCTGCAGCGCCTGTTCCAGTTCGAACTGGAACTGCCGGAAACGACTGTGCCCGGCGTGGTGGGCGAACGGGTGTACGTGTTGTTCCGCCAGGCGCCGCGGCCCCTGGCCTGGCAAGCCTACCGCGGCCTGCGGCAATTGTTTCTGAGTCGGCTGGGAATCTAGAGAATGTCGATGCGTCCCTCGATGGCCATCCGCCACGCCGCAGGCAGCTATCCCGAGGCCGGTGCCGCGGGGTTCGGGGAGGAACTGCCCCCTGCGGCGGTGCGCTGGCTGGCGGGTGCTTGGCAAGGTGTGCGGGCCCGGCAGCGGCGATTCGGTTTTTCCAGCCTGTTGCAGCACGTGTCGCGCGAGAGCGGGCAGTGGCGGGCGGCCGGCGACGCAGAACTGCGCCGGGCCGCCTTGCGCCTGGGTGCGGCGTTACGCCGTGACGGCCTGTATCCCGGCCACGTGGCGCGCAGTTTCGCCCTGGTGCAGGAGGCCGCGGCGCGCCGTTTGGGGATGCGCCATCACCCCTGCCAGCTCCAGGGCGGCTGGGCCATGCTCTGGGGACAGGTGGCGGAGATGGCCACCGGTGAAGGCAAGACCCTCACTGCCGCGTTGCCGGCGGCCACCTTCGCCCTGGCGGGCCTACCAGTGCACGTGGTGACGGTGAACGACTATCTCACGGCTCGTGATGCCGAGTATCTGCAACCCCTTTACGAGGCCCTGGGCCTGCGCGTAGGCGTAGTGACGGCCGGCCTGAGCGAGGCCGAGAAGCGCCGGGCCTATGCCGCTGACGTCACTTATTGCACTAACAAGGAACTGGTCTTTGATTACCTGCGCGATCGCCTCACCCTGGGCGGCCGAGGCACCGGCCTGGCCTTGGAGGTGGAGCGCCTCTATGACAGCCGCGCGCGGCGCGGTCGCCTGCTTTTGCGCGGCCTGGGCTTCGCCCTGGTGGACGAGGCCGACAGCGTGCTCATCGACGAGGCCCGCACCCCGCTCGTGCTCTCCGGGGGCGGAGGCAACAGGGACGAGGAGCGCGTATTGCGCGAGGCGCTGGCGGCAGCCCAGCGATTCCAGCGCGGGCGCCATTTCCGCATGGAGGGCAGCCGGCGGCGCCTGCGCCTCACGGATGAGGGCCGCCGGTATGCAGCGGCCCTGCTGGAGTCGTCGGGAGGGATATGGCATGGGCGCCGGCGCCGCGAAGAACTGCTGACTCAGGCCTTGTACGCGTTGCACCTCTACCATCGCGACGAGCATTATCTGGTGACCGGGGGGCGCGTGGTCATCATCGACGAATACACCGGCCGCCCCATGCCGGAACGGGCCTGGAGCCGGGGCCTGCATCAGTTGGTGGAATGCAAGGAGGACTGTCCCATCACCCCGGCGCGGGAGACCGTGGCCCAGATCAGCTACCAGCGTTTCTTCCGCCGCTACCTGCACCTGGCAGGCATGAGCGGCACGGTGCGGGAGGTGGCGCGCGAGCTGGGCATGGTCTACGGCCTGCAGGTGGCGCCCATTCCCACCCACCGCCCCGTGCGCCGGCGCGACCTGGGTACCCGCGTCCACGCGCGGCACGAGGCGCAATGGTCTCATCTGGCGGCGCGGGTGGCCGAGCTGCGCCGGCAGGGCCGGCCGGTGCTCATCGGCACCCGCACCGTGGCGGCGGCGGAGGCGGCCTCGGCCGCGCTGCAGGCGGCCGGGCTGCCCCATCAACTCCTGAGCGCCCGGCAGAACGCCGGCGAGGCCCGCCTGGTGGCCCGGGCGGGTGAGGCCGGGCAGATCACCATCGCCACCAACATGGCGGGGCGCGGTACGGACATTCCCCTGGACGAACGGGCGCGCCGCGCCGGTGGCCTTCATGTCATACTCACCGAATGCCACAGTGCCCGCCGCATCGACCGCCAGTTGCTGGGACGTTGTGCCCGCCAGGGCGATCCCGGCAGCGTGGAGGCCATCCTCTGCCTGGAGGACGCCCTGGCATTGCAGGACCGGCCCGGGATGATGGGGCTGCTCCGGCGCCGGCCGCGCTTGCTGGCCACCACCTGGGGGCAATGGCTGGCCCGGTGGCTCATCGGCCGCGCCCAGCGCAGCCTGGAACGGCGCCATTACCGCACGCGCCAGGCCCTGTTGCGGGCAGACAAGGAACTGGCGGATAGTCTGGCTTTCTCGGGGCGGGAGTGATTCAGAGGACAGAGGGCGGAGGAAGTGATGCGTAAAGGGTGGTGGATCGTGCTGGCCATGGCGCCGGCCTGGGCCGGGTCGGAGGCGGTGGGAGCGGAGGTGGGGGCGGAAGTGGTCGACGACTGCCTCATCGAGGCCTCCACGGTCATCGAGGTGAGCAGTCCGGTGGCGGGGATCCTGGAAGAAGTCACGGTGGAGCGGGGTGACCGCGTCTCCACCGGACAGGTATTGGCGCGCCTGGAGTCCGCGGTGGAGAGAGCCGCCCTGGCCCTGGCCAGGGAACGCGCCGCTTTCGGCCGGCGCAAGGTGGTGCGTAACCAGGAACTCTACGAAAAACAACTCGTCTCCATCCACGATAAGGACGAGCTGGAAACGGAGAGCCGCCTGGCGGAGCTGGAACTGCATCAGGCCGAGGCCATGCTCGAACGACGCACCCTTCGCAGTCCCAGTTCCGGTGTGGTGGTGGAGCGCTATCTGGATCCGGGGGAGTTCGTGGAGGCACAGCCCATTCTGAAGATCGCCAAGCTCCACCCCCTGCACGTGGAGGTGATTCTGCCGGTGAGCCGCTTGGGCACGGTACGCGAAGGGATGGCGGCCACCATCCTGCCCCAGGCGCCGGTGGGTGGCCGCCATCGGGCGCGGGTGGCCATTGTGGATCGGGTGGTGGATGCCGCCAGCGGCACCTTCGGCGTGCGCCTGATTCTGCCCAATCCCGAGCATCGCATCCCGGCCGGGCTCAAGTGCCGGGTGGCATTCGGAGAATGAGGGGCGTTGCTGGCTGGAATCATACCGATAAATGCCGCCGGACGATGTCGTCGTCGAGGTCGCTCATGGGGCCGCCGGCGACGATTCGGCCTTTTTCCATGACGTGAAAAGTCTGGCCCACGCGGCGGGCGAAGGCCAGTTTCTGTTCCACCAGCAGTACCGTGAGACCTTCCTCCTGGTTGAGGCGCACGATGATGTCGCCGATCTGGCGCACGATGTTGGGCTGGATGCCTTCGGTGGGTTCGTCCAGGATCAGCAGTTTGGGGTCGATGGCCAGGGCGCGGCCGATGGCCAGTTGTTGCTGCTGGCCGCCGGAGAGATCGCCGCCGCGCCGGTGCAGCATGTCCTTCAGTACCGGGAAGAGTTCGAAGATGCGTTCCGGAATCCGGCGCAGGCGATCGCGCCGGGCGAGCAGTCCCAGGCGCAGGTTCTCTTCTACCGTGAGCCGGGGGAAGATCTCCCGCCCCTGGGGTACGTAGCCGATGCCGATGCGGGCACGCAGCTCGGCGGGTTTGCCCGCGAGTTCCCGGCCCTCGAAGCGGATCCGCCCGGAGGCCACGGGCAGCAGGCCCATGATGCACTTGAGCAGGGTGGTCTTTCCCACGCCGTTGCGGCCCATGAGGCAGACACACCCCCCCTCCGGGATTTCCAGGTCCAGGTCCCAGAGGATGTGGCTGCCGCCGTAGTACTGGTTGAGTCCCTCGATCTGCAGCATGCTGATGTGCGTGGTCATTCTCCCAGATACACCTCGACGACCCTGGGGTCGCTTTGCACCTCGTCCATGCTGCCCTCGGCCAGTACCCGGCCTTCGTGCAACACCGTCACCTTGCGGGCGATGGTGCGCACGAATTCCATGTCGTGTTCCACTACGACTATGGAGTGCCTGCCGGCCAGGGAGGTGAGCAGCTCGGCGGTGCGTTCGGTCTCCTGCGCGGTCATCCCCGCCACGGGTTCGTCCACCAGCAGCAGGCGCGGGCTCTGCATGAGCAGCATGCCGATCTCCAGCCATTGCTTCTGGCCGTGGGAGAGAACGCCCGCCGGCCGGTGCACCTGATCCTGCAGGCCGATGATCTCCAGGACTTCGTCGATGCGATCCCGCTGTTCCGGAGTGAGGCGGGCGAAGAGGGTGGCCCACACCCCTTTGGGACCGGCCAGGGCCAGTTCCAGATTTTCGAACACCGTGTGTTGCTCGAAGACCGTGGGTTTCTGGAACTTGCGCCCGATGCCGCCCTGGGCGATCTCCGTCTCCGACAGCCGCAACAGGTCGATGCGCTGGCCGAAGTAGACGCTGCCGCTGTCGGGGCGGGTCTTGCCGGTGATGACGTCCATCATGGTGGTCTTGCCGGCGCCGTTGGGCCCGATGATGCAGCGCAGTTCGCCGTCGTCGATGTAGAGAGTGAGATCGTCCAGGGCCTTGAAACCGTCGAAGCTCACGGTGACCCCTTCCAGGTAGAGGATGGGACCGTGACGGGTGTCCAGCTCCGGGCTGAACACCACCTTGGGCATCATGAAATCGAAGACCCGGTCGCGACGCATGCCCTCGCGCAGCCGGTCCAGCGCCTTCATGGAACACCCTCCCCGGCGCGGGTTTCGCCCGCCGTGTCCGCCGGCGGGGGCTTGTCGGGTTTGCGCCGCCGCTGCAACAGGCCCACCAGACCCCGAGGCAGAAAGATGGTCACCAGCACGAACAGGGCACCCAGGGCGAACAGCCACAACTCGGGCAAGGCGGCGGTGAAATAGGTCTTGGCGTAGTTCACCAGAATGGCGCCCAGCACGGCACCGTACAGGGTGCCGCGCCCGCCGATGGCGACCCAGATCACCAGCTCGATGGAGTTGAGGGGCGAGAATTCGCTGGGGTTGATGATGCCCACCTGGGGCACGTAGAGGGCACCGGCGATGCCGGCCAGCACGGCGGAGAAGACGAACAGCCAGAGCTTGAAACGTTCCACCTGATAGCCCACGAAGCGGGTACGGTCCTCGGCGTCGCGGATGGCCACCACCACGCGGCCGAGGCGCGAGCGCACGATGAAGCGACAGGCGAGATAGGCCAGTGCCAGCATCACCGCCGAGGCCAGGAACAGGGCCACGCGGGTGCCGTCTGCCTGCAGACTGAAGCCCAGGATGTCCTTGAAGTCGGTCAGCCCGTTGTTGCCACCGAAGCCCATCTCGTTGCGGAAGAAGGCCAGCATGAGGGCAAAAGTGAGGGCCTGGGTGATGATGGAGAGGTAGACCCCGGTGACCCGGGAACGAAAGGCCAGCCAGCCGAAGACGAAGGCCAGCAGGCCCGGCACCAGCATCACCATGAGGACGGCGAACCAGAACATGTCGAAGCCGTACCAGTACCACGGCAGTTCCTGCCAGTTGAGAAAGACCATGAAGTCCGGCAGCACCGGATGGCCGTAGACGCCGCGCTCGCCGATCTGGCGCATCAGATACATGCCCATGGCGTAGCCGCCGAGGGCAAAGAAGGCGCCGTGTCCCAGACTGAGGATGCCGCAATAGCCCCAGACGAGATCCAGGGCCAGGGCCAGCAGAGCAAAGCACAGGTATTTGCCCAGCAGGGTGACGGTGTAGGTGGAGAGGTGGAAAGGGGAGTCCTCGGGCACGGCGAGATTGAGCAGGGGCACCAGCACGGCCGCCAGCAGCAGGCCGCCCAGCAGCCAGGCGCCGCCCCGATCCCGTTCGTAGAGTCGTGCCAGCAACATGGCTCAGGACTCCGCGCTGCGGCCCTTCTGGGGAAAGAGGCCCCGTGGCCGTTTCTGGATGAACAGGATGATGAACACCAGCACCAGGATCTTGGCCAGCACGGCGCCGGCCCAGGGTTCCAGGAACTTGTTCACCACCCCCAGGGTGAAGGCTCCGACGAGCGTGCCCCACAGGTTGCCCACGCCGCCGAATACAACCACCATGAAGGAATCGATGATATAGGCCTGGCCCATGTTGGGGCCCACGTTGGTGAGCTGGCTCAAGGCCACACCGGCCACGCCGGCGATGCCCGAGCCCAGGCCGAAGGTCATGGCGTCCACCCAGCCGCTGCGAATTCCCAGGGCGCGGGCCATGGCCCGATTCTGGGATACCGCCCGTACCTGCAAACCCAGGGAGGTTTTTTTCAGGATCAGCAGCAAGGCCGCGAACACTAGCAGGGCGAAACACAGGATGTATAGGCGGTTGTAGGTCAGGGAGAGCGCGGCGTTGATCTCCAGGGAGCCGCTCAGCCACTGGGGATTGGCCACGGTGACGTTCTGTGCCGAGATGGTGGTGCGCACCAGTTGTTGCAACAGCAGGCTGATGCCGAAGGTGGCCAGCAGGGTCTCCAGGGGGCGGCCGTAGAGGAAGCGGATGACGCCGCGCTCGATGGCGATGCCGAACAGTCCCGAGACCAGGAAGGCCGCTGGGATGGCCACCAGCAAGGATAATTCCAGATGATTGGGCATGAGCAATTGCACCAGATAGGTGGTGTAGGCGCCCAGCATGATGAGTTCGCCGTGAGCCATGTTGATGACGCCCATGACGCCGAAGGTGATGGCCAGGCCGATGGCCGCCAGCAGCAATACCGAGCCCATACTGAGGCCGAAGAACAGGGTCTCCAGGAATTCGTAGAATTTCAGCTTGGATTCGATGGCGGTGAGGGCCCGCTGGGCGGCCGCTTGCACCGCGGCGTCCGAGTCCCGTTCCAAGAGGCGGCGGATGCGATTGCCTACCTCCGGCTGAATGTTGCCTTCCAGCACGCGCAGGGCGCGCAGGCGTTCCTCCCGGTCCGGGCTGTCCAGGGCGGCCAGTGCCAGGGCGGTGCGTAGCAGTTCCGCCACTTCTTCGTCGGTCTCTCTGGCCAGCGCCCGTTCCAGGGTGGGAACGGCCGCAGCCGACACGGTGGCCAGCATCTCTTGCACGGACTGGCGCCGTACCCGGGGATCTCGGTGTGAGAGGCTCAGGCGCGCCAGGGTGGCGCGCAATTGTTTGCGCAATTTGTTGTTGATGCTGATTTTTTTTACCTTGCGCTTGCCCACCTCACCCAGGGGCTCGCCAGTGACGGCATCGCTGATACGAAAACCCTTTTCCAGGCGCTCGGCGATGACCACGCGCCGGTCACGCTTGCGGTAATAGAGCCGGCCGTCCAGCATGGCGCGCAGGATCACCGCGCTGCGCTCGTGGCCGGTGGCTGCCAGGGCTTCGATGGCCCGGGCCTTGTCGGCGAAGCGCTTGGCGTCGAGAGCCTGCACCGCGGCCGCAAAATCGCCCGTCGCCTGGACGGAGGCCTGCACGGCCGCCGATGACAGGCACAGTCCGGCCAGCAGGAACAGGCCGAGTGTGAGGCGGCGAAATGCGGCATGCGCGCCGGTCATGGAGCGACTTCTCCTCCTTATGGATTCAGGTGGTGTGGATCAGGGATGAAGGCGCCGCCGCGCGGCAGCGCCTTCCATTGGAGTGCTCAGAAGTTTTGTCCCGAGCACTTGCCGGTCTTGACGTTGTAGTTGCCGCAGCTCAGCGGCGCGCGCCAGTCGGAGATGATGTCGCGACTGCCCGGCAGATAGTCGGACCAGGCATCGCCCACCACCGTGCCCGGCGTCTGCCAGACCACTTCGAACTGCCCGTCTTCCTGGATCTCACCGATGAGCACCGGCTTGGTGATGTGGTGATTGGGCATCATGGTGGCGTAGCCGCCACTCAGGTTGGGCACGGTGACTCCGATCATGGCGTCGATCACGGCATCGGGATCGGTGGTGCCGGCCTTCTCCACCGCTTTTACCCACATGTTGAAGCCGATGACATGGGCTTCCATGGGGTCGTTGGTGACGCGGTCCTCGTCCTTGATGAAGGCGTGCCACTTCTCGATGAATTCCTCGTTTTCCTCGGTGTCCACGCTCATGAAATAGTTCCAGGCGGCCAGATGCCCCACCAGGGGTTTGGTGTCGATGCCCGACAGTTCTTCCTCACCCACGGAGAAGGCCACCACCGGGATATCCTCGGCGGAGATGCCCTGGTTGGCCAGTTCCTTGTAGAAGGGCACGTTGGCGTCGCCATTGATGGTGGAGACCACGGCGGTCTTCTTGCCGGCGGAGCCGAACTTCTTGATCTCGGCGACGATGCTCTGCCAGTCGGAATGACCGAAGGGGGTGTAGTTGATCATGATGTCCTCGTCCTTGACCCCCTTGGACTTCAGGTAGGCCTGCAGGATCTTGTTGGTGGTGCGCGGATAGACGTAGTCGGTGCCGGCGAGCACCCAGCGCTCCACGCCCAGCTCGTTCATGAGATAGTCCACGGCGGGGATGGCCTGCTGATTGGGGGCCGCGCCAGTGTAGAAGACGTTGCGCGAGGACTCCTCACCCTCGTACTGCACCGGATAGAAGAGGATGCCGTTGAGTTCCTCGAACACCGGCAGCACCGACTTGCGGGACACGGAGGTCCAGCAGCCGAACACCACGTCCACCTTGTGCTTTTGCAACAGCTCGCGCGCCTTTTCCGCGAACAACGGCCAGTTGGAGGCCGGATCCACCACCACGGCCTCCAGCTTCTTGCCCAGCAGACCGCCCTTCTTGTTCTGCTCTTCCACCAGCATGAGCACGGTGTCCTTGAGGGTGGTCTCGCTGATGGCCATGGTGCCCGAGAGGGAATGCAACACGCCCACCTTGATGGTATCACCGGCCTGAGCATTCAGGGCCGTGACGCCCAGGGCGATCGCAGCGACGGTAGCCAGCAATCGTTCGTGTATCGTGTTCATCGACTTTCTCCTAGTTGATTTTCTCTAGTTGATTGGGTTCATCGTCTGTTCGAATCCGTGCCTAGATCTGCAATTGCAGGCCCACCAGGAACTGATCGGCGTCGGCGGACGGCCCCGAGGCCGGGTCCACTTCGGTGTTGCCGTAGACCGCGGAGATGCGGGCGTTGTGGCCGTCGATGACGTAGTGCAGGCCCAGCTCCCAGACGGTGGTCTCGCTGCCGCCGTCCACGTCCAGGTTCTGGTAGCGGGTGATGGGCTGCAGGCGGCCCATGCCGGTGGGCTGGCCCAGCAGATAGGAGGCCACCACGAAATAGCCCGTGGCGTCGCTGCCGCCCAGCACCGGGTTGCCCTCGTAGTCGTAGTAGGTGAATTCCAGATTCACCACCCCGCCGCCGGCCAGTTTCTTCTCCAGCAGGCCGTCCACACTCCAGCCGGTGAAATCCACGGGATTGACGCTTGTACCGGCGGCGTCGCTCTGGGTCTGATAGACCAGCCCCAGGGCCAGCACGTCCTGGGCGCCGTAATAGGTGCTGTTGTTGTAATAGCCCGGTTCTGGATCCCAGAAATTGAAGGTCAGGCGCGCGGCATAGAGCAGGCTGTCTTCCATGTTGGGCGCGCCGTCGGTGCCCTCGAAGGCGCCGAGTTGATATTTGAACTGGCCGCCGTTGACCCGTCCCCAGAAAGCCACGCCGTTGTCGCGCCCGGCGAAGATGGCCGGGTAGGCCTGGGGCATGGGGAAGCTCCAGGTGTTCAGATAATACGGGCCGTCCAGGTTGGAGCGGTCGCTGGGTGGCAGGAAGCGGCCCATCCAGACGTTGGCCAGGTCCGAGAATTCGAACTTGGCCACGGCGTCCAGGACGCGGATGTTCTGGTCGCCGTCCGAATCCACGGAACGCTCGGTGTTGAATTCCAGAAAGACGTTCTCGTGGATCTGGCCGCTGACGTAGAGCCGCATGTTCTCGACCTGGAAGTCCTTGGAACGATCGTCGTTGTTGGGTGCGCCCTTTTCCATGGAGACGAAGCTGGTGCGCAATCCCGCGCCCACGCTGACCCATTTGGTGTCGTCGATCTCGATCTTGGCGCCGGCATACACGGCGGTGCTCGCCAGCGGTGCGGTTGCCAGGGCCAGGCCCGTGGCCAGGCTCAGGGCAGAAGGACGCATCTTGAAAGACATGTAAGGTTTCCTCCTCATCTTTGTTCTAATTTGTTCTTAGGCGGCAGTGCGGTGTTGCACCAAATAAAACGCCGCCATACGGATTAGCAAGGTTTGTACCACTATTGGAAAGATAGGTTAACTACATGAATCGAAAACGATTTCCTTATGAGCTGCTTCGATCGAGACATTCTGGTTTGCACCAATGTCGCACAGCCCGCACGGGTTTTGTTTTTGTATGGTGCACATCGGGAGGGGTGCATCTTTATGGTGCTCTCGTGTGTGTAGGTCGGCGCTCGTGCTCGATAAAGGCAATAATATTCTCGATGCCCTGCCCCGTTTTGAGATTGGTGAACAGAAAGGGGCGTTCACCGCGCATGCGCCGTGCGTCGGTCGCCATCACCTCCAGGGAGGCCCCCACGTACGGAGCCAGGTCGATCTTGTTGATGACGAGCAGATCGGAATGCGTGATACCCGGACCTCCTTTGCGCGGAATCTTGTCACCGGCCGAGACGTCGATGACGTAGAGGGTGAGGTCCACGAGTTCCGGGCTGAAAGTGGCGCTCAGGTTGTCGCCACCGCTTTCTACCAGTACCAGGTCCAGATCGGGAAAGCGCTGCTGGAGCTGGGCGATGGCCCCGAGATTCATGGAGGCGTCTTCGCGAATGGCGGTGTGCGGGCAGCCCCCGGTTTCTACGCCCAGGATGCGTTCCGGCTCCAGGGCCTGGTGGCGTTCCAGGAATTGGGCGTCCTCTTGGGTATAGATGTCGTTGGTGACCACGGCGAGCTGGTAGCGGTGGCGCAGGGCGCGGCACAGTTGCAGCACCAGTGCGGTCTTGCCGGAACCCACCGGCCCGCCGATGCCCACGCGCAGGACTCGTGCTTCATTTGCTTCGTTCATGGTTTACTCTCCTTTCTTCGGAATCCGGATTCAGATGGCAGCAGTGGTCTTGCCCATCACCATCATGAGCGGAACAGGCGGCAATACTGGGACTCGTGCAGGGCGCTGGCCATGGCCAGCGCCGGGGCGCCGGCGCCCACCTTTTCTTCGGCGCCTGCATCGGCGGCCAGGGTCTCGCCGCGCCGCACGCAGGCAGGGATGCGGGCCGTGCATTGCAGCAGGATGCGCTGGCCGGCGGTCTGCCCCAGGGGGATCAGCTTGACGGCCGCGGCCATCTGGTTTTCGCACCAGCTCCAGAGATAGCCCTGTGCCAGTACCCGCGCGGGAATGTCCCAGTGGTGGCCGGCGAGGGCGAACATGGCCGCCCAGGTGCAGGCGGGTTCCTCGCGCCAGGACCTGGCCTCCTCCACGCCCAGATCGGCGAGCAGTCGCGCCAGGGCGGTGCCCAGATGCCGGTCCTCGGCGCGCAGCTCGGCGCTCTCCCGGCAGGCCAGCAACAGCCGGCTCCAGTACCTAACGGTTTCCTGATCGCCGGCCTGCCAGGCTCGATGGAGCCGCAACAGCACCGGTACGTCCAGTTGCGCGAGTGCATGCTCCAGGACCCCGGTGATCCAAGCGCCCGCGCCGGACTCGTCGCGCACCCACCCCGCCGCCACCGCCTGTTCCAGACCGCCCGAGTAGGCATAGGCTCCCACGGGCAGGGCCGGACTGCACAGCTGCAGCAGGTGTAACGGAAAGGCGTCCGTCTCCGGCTCCTGGACCGGCCAAGATTCAGTGCCCATGAACCGCATGGTGCCAGGTGAGTGCTGAAGTTGGGATGGAAGAGGATCTTTCCATAGTCTTTCTTGCTGGCGTTCTATACCGCGGGAAGCGCATGACATTCAGAAAAGGAAGTAGCGCTGGGCCAGGGGCAATTCCGTGGCGGGCTCGCAGGTGAGCAACTCGCCGTCGGCGCGCACGGCATAGGTTTGGGGATCCACTTCCATGTGCGGCAGGGCGTCGTTGTGGATCATGTCGGTCTTGCGCACGGTGCGGCAGTCTCGCACCGCCACCAGGCGTCGTTGGAGGCCCAGTCGCCGGGCCAGATCCGCCTCCAAAGCGGCCTGGGAGACGAAGCTCACACAGGTCTGGGCCACGGCCCCGCCGAAGGCCGCGAACATGGGCCGGTAATGCACTGGCTGGGGCGTGGGGATGGAGGCGTTGGGGTCGCCCATGGGAGCGGCGGCGATCATGCCGCCTTTCAGGACCAGGGAGGG
This sequence comes from Gammaproteobacteria bacterium, assembly GCA_015488555.1. Classification (GTDB taxonomy): domain Bacteria; phylum Pseudomonadota; class Gammaproteobacteria; order SZUA-140; family SZUA-140; genus S012-109. The sequence continues at coordinate 14,329 of WFNO01000093.1, read as the reverse complement.
TTTGACGCCGAAGAAGGCCGGTTTCCACAGCACCAGATCCGCCAGCTTGCCGGGTTCCACCGAGCCTACATCATGGGCGATTCCATGGGCGAGGGCGGGATTGATGGTGTACTTGGCGATGTAACGCTTGGCCCGGTGATTGTCGTGTGCTTCCGTGTCCTCGGGCAAGGGACCGCGCTGCAGCTTCATCTTGTGCGCGGTCTGCCAGGTTCGGCAGATCACCTCCCCCACCCGGCCCATGGCCTGGGAGTCCGAGGCGATCATGGAGATGGCACCCAGGTCGTGAAGGATGTCCTCCGCGGCGATGGTCTCGCGGCGGATGCGTGATTCGGCGAAGGCCACGTCCTCGGGGATGCCCGGATCCAGATGGTGGCAGACCATGAGCATGTCCAAATGTTCGTCCACGGTGTTGATGGTGTAGGGACGAGTGGGATTGGTGCTGGAGGGCAGCACGTTGGCCTCGCCGCAGGCCTTGATGATATCGGGCGCGTGGCCGCCGCCTGCCCCCTCGGTGTGATAGGTATGGATGGTGCGGCCCTTGAAGGCAGCGAGGGTGTCCTCCACGAATCCCGATTCATTGAGGGTGTCGGTGTGGATGGCCACCTGTACGTCGAAGGCCTCGGCCACCGCCAGGCAGTTGTCGATGGCCGCCGGGGTGGTACCCCAGTCCTCGTGCAACTTGAGGCCCACGGCACCGGCTGCAAGCTGTTCTTCCAGAGGTTCGGGCAAGCTGGCGTTGCCCTTGCCCAGGAAACCGAAATTCATGGGCAGGCCCTCGGCGGCCTGGTACATGCGCTGGATGTACCAGGGGCCCGGGGTACAGGTGGTGGCATTGGTACCGGCCGCCGGTCCGGTGCCGCCACCGATCATGGTAGTGATGCCGGACATGAGGGCCTCTTCCACCTGCTGGGGGCAGATGAAGTGGATGTGGGCGTCTATGGCTCCGGCGGTGAGAATCAGGCCTTCCCCCGCGATGATCTCGGTGCCAGCGCCGATGACGATGTCCACCCCGTCCTGGACGTCCGGGTTGCCGGCCTTGCCGATGGCCAGGATGCGCCCGTCTTTGATACCCACGTCGGCCTTGACGATGCCCCAGTGGTCCAGGATCAGGGCGTTGGTGATGACCGTGTCCGCGGTCTCGGCGCTGGGTCGCTGGCTCTGCCCCATGCCGTCACGGATCACCTTGCCGCCACCGAATTTCACTTCCTCACCGTAGACGGTGCGGTCCTCCTCCACCTGGATCCACAGGGCGGTATCCCCCAGGCGCAGGCGGTCGCCGGTGGTGGGCCCGTACATCTCTGCATAGGCACGGCGGTCAAGGCGGCTCATGACGGGGCCTCCAGGGTGCCCATCACCGCGGCCCGGAAACCGTAGACGCGGCGCGCGCCGCCATAGGCCACCAGGGTGACCTCGCGTTCCTGGCCGGGTTCGAAACGCACGGCGGTGCCGGCGGGGATGTCGAGGCGAAAGCCGCGCGCTGCCTTGCGGTCGAAGACCAGGGCCGGATTGGTTTCATGGAAATGATAGTGGGAACCCACCTGGATGGGCCGGTCGCCGCGGTTGGCCACCGTGAGGGTCACGGTCCGGCGGCCGGCATTGAGTTCGATCTCTCCAGGGGCAGGGCACAGTTCGCCCGGGACGAGCGGTGCGGTCATGATGTCCTCCTCCGATTGATGATCGCGGTCGTTTCAGGGAATGGGGTTGTGCACGGTGACCAGCTTGGTACCGTCGGGAAAGGTGGCCTCCACCTGCACTTCCGGGATCATTTCCGGCACGCCTTCCATGACGTCCTCGCGCGTGAGCAGGGTGGTGCCGTAGCTCATCAATTCGGCCACGTTGCGGCCCTCGCGCGCCCCTTCCATGATGGCGGCTGTGATATAGGCCACCGCTTCTGGATAATTGAGTTTCAAGCCCCGGGCCTTGCGGCGCTCGGCCAGCAGGGCGGCGGTGAAGATCAGCAGCTTGTCTTTTTCTCTGGGTGACAGTTCCATCGGCAGTGTTCTCCATGGTTACCGGCATTCGGGCAAGCGAATTCAGGTGTTCCAGATCCGCGGCGGGATGGCATTGCGCCCGCAGAGCGCCGGGCGCAGCACGCGCCAGGCCTCTTCCAGGAGGCGGCGCGCCTCATGGGACTGGCGGCAGAGGACGCGGCAGATCAGGACTTCTTCCAATGCGGTGACGGCGAACGAAATGCGGTTGCGGGTTTTGATCCGCCCGCGCAATGCACTGGTCAGTTTCGGGGCCAGTTCCGGCGGCGTCGGCGCGCACACCAAAGTGGCGGTGACCGGCAGGCCCTGCAGGCCCCAGGCGGCGTCCATGACGGTCGCGCCGCCCGTGAAGCAGTTGCGCTCCAGCCACAGCGGCTCATCATCGCGCCACAACTCGAGGCGCAGGCGTACGGAGCCGCTGGTGAAACGCTCGTCACTGGCCGGCCGTCCCAGGCAGTCGATCTCCCAGCCCAGGAAGTGGCCTCCACGCGACAGGTCCACGCGCGTCAGCACTTCGCAGCGGGCGCCGTCGTAGAAGATGTTTTCCTGCGGCAGCCATTCCACGGTGGCTCCTCGTTCCACGGCCAGGTGCTGGACGACTCGGGCCTGGTGCCGGCCCGTGCTGCGGTAGAGTTTTCCGGCTCCGGGAGTAGTGAGCAGGACATGGCTGCCGGCGGCGGCCCGGACGTGGATCTGCAGGCGATCGCTGCACACGACACCGCCTGGAGGATGCAGTAGATAGGTATGGCAGACCTCGGGTCCTTCGGGATGGAAAGGGCGCTGCACGCGTAGAGGACCACGATGGCGACTATGGGCGAGGTAGCTGCGCTGGGACTTGCGCACATAGCACAGCTCAATTCGACCTTCCCAGGAGGCGCTATTTTCGACCACGACAGGCATTGCCTTGAACGACTTACGAGCTATTTTGTGAACGATCAGGTCAGGGAACGATTTGAGTACGCTCGATTTCGGATACCGTGCCTGGCATGCGTAAATGCAAGGTGCACGCCAGATGGGATGCGGATGGGAGGAAGGAGGGGAGTTCGTTTCTCAATGCATTGAAATAGAAGAAATTATGCCTTTGTTTACGGGCGAGGTGGACTGTCGAGGTCTTCGAGGTGCTTCAAAACGGACACATCTTCACGGATGCGATTTGCACCATGATCGTTCGGGATGTGCCGGGGGTGCATCAAGACGGTGCAGTTGTCGCTGTGGCCGATCGGACTCAGCTCCAGTTGAGCAAGCGTTTCTGCCGGAAGACCTGTTCCACCAACAGGGCTTCGGCGCCTTCGGCGGGCAAGGGGCGGGAAGAGAGGAAGCCTTGCACCCACTCGCAGTTCAGTTCCCGGAGCAGCAGGGCCTGGTTCTCGGTTTCCACGCCTTCGGCCACCACGTGCAGTTGCAAGTTCTTGGCCAGCAGGATGATGGTACTCACCAGTTCAAGGTTGGTCTTCTTGGTCTCCATGCCCGTGATGAAGGAACGGTCGATTTTGAGACCGTCGAACTGGAAGCGGTGTAGATAGCTGAGTGAGGAATAGCCGGTCCCGAAATCGTCGATGAAGATGTTGACGCCGGTGGCCTTGAGTTTGCGGAACAGCCGGGCCGCCTTGACGGCGTCGTGCATGATGACACTCTCGGTGATTTCCAAGGCTACGGTTGCCGGGTCGATTTCTTCTTCTTGTAGGATGTGTTGGACCTTGCGAGCGAATTGCTGCTGCCAGAACTGCCGGTCTGAGATATTGATGTTCATGGTCAAGTTGGAAAGAGAGGGGAAGTGCTGTTGCCACCGGCGTAGCTGGCGGCAGGCCTGGCGCATGATCCATTCGCCCAGCGGCACGATGAGCCCGGTTTCTTCGGCCACCGGGATGAAATCCACGGGGGAGATCAGGCCCTTTAGCGGATGGCGCCAGCGGATCAGGGATTCGAAGCCGCTAATGGTGCCTGTCTTGAGGGAGACGATGGGTTGATAGTGGAGCACGAATTCGTCGTTGGCCAGGGCCCGGCGCAGGTCGTTCTCCAGTTGCAGTTGGGCGACGGCGTTCTCGTGCATGCTGCGATCGAAGACGGCGTAGCGGGATTTGCCCTGGGCCTTGGCGAAATACATGGCGATGTCGGCGTCGCGCAGGATCTCGTCGGCGTTGCGGTATTCGGGAGTACTGAGCGTGATGCCTATGCTGGCGGTGGTGAAGACCTCGTGGCCGAAGATCTCCAGCGGTTTCTTGAGGCGCTTTAGGAGGCGCTCCGCCAAGTGTACGGCTTCGGAGACGTCCTGGACCTCCGGCATGAGGACGATGAACTCGTCACCGCCGAGGCGTCCCACCACGTCTTCGTTGCGCAGGGTGGCGCGCAGGCGGCGGGCGATCTCCACCAGCAGCTCGTCGCCGGCGAGATGGCCCAGGCTGTCGTTGATGAGCTTGAAGCGGTCCAGGTCCAGGAACAAGATGGCGAAACGGCGGTTGCCGTCCGCCCGATGGTGTTGGAGGGCTTCTTCCAGGCGTTCCAGGAATCCGGTACGGTTGAGCAGTCCGGTGAGGGCGTCGTGGCGGGTGTCGTAGACCAGGCGTTGCTGGGCATGTACCCGATCAGTGACATCGCGCGCTGCAACATAATAGAGCCGTTCACTGGGATAGGCGGCCAGGCTGCAGGACAACCAGCGATAGACGCCATTGTTGCAGACGAACTGCACCTCAATGGCGCAGCGTTCATTGCTGTGGGCCACTGTACGCAGGGCCTTCTCCATGTCCGGGCGCTGTTCGGGATGGACGAGTTCGAGCAGGGCATGCGATCGTAGATATTCCGGTGCGTGTCCCAAGGTTTGGGTCCAGGCCTCGTTGAATTGCTTGAAGCGGCCGTCGAATCCGGTGATGGCCATGAGATCCAGGGACAATTCGAAAAAACGGTCGCGTTCCCGGAGGGCCTGGCGCAGGTCGAGCGTGATCAGTGCTTGGCTGACCAATGGTGAGAAGCGAGCCACCAGTTGCAGATGGTGGGGGCCGAAATGACAAGGCGAGTGATGTGTGCATACCAGGACAGCGGGTTGATGGCCCGTGTGGAGCTGGATGTGCAAGGCGGAACGGATGGGCCAGTGATTGGTGATGCCCGATTCACGCCACTCCGGTACCTCGAGGACATCGAAGATGGCGGCGGGTTTGCCGTTCAGCACCCGCCGTAACATGGCCCGGGGCCGCCAGCGGGTGTGCAGGATGCCCGATTCGGTGGCGACGATGGGGCGCAGCAGGTCCTCGCCTACTTTTTGCAGGATGAAGGCCTCGTCGAAGGGAAACAAAGTACGCAGCACCTCCACCAGGCCATTGAAAAGGGCCTCTGTGGATTCCGAGAAGGTGATGGCGCGCAGACCCTCGAGCAAGGCCTCCGATTCTACGCGCAGCTGGTGTTCCCGCTGGCGGGCGCGTTCCAGATCCAGCAGGACTTCGAACAGGCGTTCTGACTGGGTCATGCTCCTGCCTGCTATTTCCGGAACAGGAGCACGGAGATCATCAAGTTGCCGTGCCGGTTCTCGCCGCCGACGAAACAGCCCTGTTCGCCAAAGGTGAAGGCGCCGAGGAAGGGGACGCCCGGCAGGGCCTCGCGCAGGTGCTGGACCACTTCGTCGCGATGGTCGAGCACGCTCAGCATGCAGCCTGCGCAATAGATGATGAGGGCGCCGGCGATGTCTTCCGGGCGCGCCGAATAGGTGCGCAGGGTGGAGGCCGCCACGCGTCCCACGCGGGAGATGAGGCTCTCCTCGGTGCCGCGCATGAGGACCACCTCTTCGCCCGTGGCGATGGTGGTGAAGAGCGTGAGCGTGCGCTGGGGAGTGACGCAATTGGGGTGAGAGAGCTGATAATAGGGAACTCCGCCCACCTCGCCAGCCACCCGTCCCAGGGGATGGAGTGAGGTGCGGGAGAGGATGTTTCCACCCTCCTCTAGGGCGTCCTCGATAAGCCCGCTGGTCCATTCGTTGTAGACATCCGCGGCTGGCCGGCCGTCGATGGCCAGCAGTTCACGGTCCCGGGAGGCGGTGACGGTGCCTTGCAGGCCCGTGGGTTCGTAGCCGCTGTGGAAGGCGAAATACACCTCGCTCGAAGGGAACATGGCCGTGACGACCACCGCGTTGCGGTATACCCGGTCGTTGGCGAACTGCGACCATTCCCCGCTGACAGTGTTGTCGGCGGCGCTGCCGCCAGCGATGGGTACCTTGTCTCCCACCACTTCCGCGATGCCTTTGATGAGGCTTTCCTCGCAACCGGGGGCGGCGGACATCCAGATCATGGCTGGTGCCTCGCCGGGCGATTCTGCCTGTTGCAGGGCCTGCTGCAGGGCCTGGCGGGCAGCGACCGCGGGGTCGTCGCCCAGCTCCGCGGCGCCTACCCCATAGGCGCCGGCGGGATCTCGGATTCCCAGCAGGCCCATGCCGCGCCCCTCATCGCTGTGAAAGCCGGCCTCCGTCATGACCCCCAGACAGGATGTGCTGCCGTGCAGGGGGACACCCGGCGCCCGGCGCCGCAGGCGGCTCACTACCTCGGCCACGTCATAGGGGACGGAGCAGTGCAGGATCAGGAGATCGGGGTGTCCACCCAGTTGGCGGTGGATGCGCGCGTAGAGTTCTTCCACGGTCCCGCTGTCCGGTGTGGTGGTCCATGCAGTGGCAATGTTCATTGGCGACTCCTTCCGTTGTGGGCGAGAGATTGCATTTCACATCGGGCCTTGGTTCCAGTCATGCCAGCGGGGGCTGGGCAGGCATGAAGGTCTACAAGGCTTTTCAGCGGATGCCCTGTGGGTTTGGGGCACTCTGACGGTCATTATAACCAATGTTCGAGGATACAGTACCAATTACTAAGACAAACGATGACAAAGCCTCATTCAGCGCGTGCTCGATACGGCGCATCAAGGCGCGCTTCGCAGGCAATGGCCCGGCCCCTGGCAAGAAGCGCAACGTCGAGCCCTGGACGGATCTCGGGGCGGGTCTCTGGACGGCCATCCGAGGTGTTGCGCCCCCTTGCCTTGGCATCGCACGGGCTATGCCGGCGTCGGCTCGCCTGTCGGACCGTCTGTCCAGAGACGCGCTGAATGAGGCTTTGTCATCGTTTGTCTTATATATCGTCCGTGTTTTCAGCGGCTTGAACGAGCGCGGCCTAGGGACGTGAGTCCAGGGCCAGGGGGTCGTTGGGGTCCACGCCGGCCATGAAGGGCCGGCGCCGGTCCTTGTGCGTGAGCTGGTAGACCTTGCCCACCCAGTTGTTGATGACCGCTTCTGCCGTGTCGTGCCAGGTGTTGTGCAGGGTGTCCGCGATCCACGGCTCGGGAAAGGACGGCAGGGGCTTGCGGCTGCCGCGTGCCGCCATCACCTGGTCCATGTGCTCGTCGAGGATGGCTTGGGCCTGGGACGTGAAATAGTTTTCGGGAAAAGGTGGATAATCGTCCCGCTCCCGCTGGTAGTAGCGCGTCACTTCACGTTTGTATTCCTTGAGCAGGCTGATGGTGTCGTATTCCGGATGGCCTTGGAAGAAGACCACCCGGAACTGATCCTCGCTCACTGCCAGGTGGACGCCGGCCTCACGGCTCTCCACCAGGACGTAGAGGCCGGCGGCCTCGAATTGTTCGCGGTCGATCTGATTGAACCGGGAGTGCGGGACATCGAACAGGGTGTTGACGTTGTGTACCAGGGGATGGTGGCGGTTCACCACCTTGTGGCGATAGACGCCCCAGCGCTTGCAAGGCAGGGGACGGCGTTTTTGACCGTAGCGGAATTGCAATACCGCGTGGGTGGCCAGGCAGGAGCACAGGGTGGAGGTGACGTTCTCCATGGCCCAGTCGATGACCTCGATGAGCGGCTCCCAGAAGGGCTCCTGGGAGAGGTCGGGCTGGGTGACGTTGGCCCCGGTGATGATGAGGGCGTCCAGGCCCTCGCGCTTGATGTCGTCGAAGGTTTCGTAATAGTTGGCCACGTATTCCGCCGCCTTGGGGCTGCGCCGGATCTCTTTCAAGGAGAAGGGGTGCATGTAGAACTGGGCGATCTGGTTACTCTGTCCCACGAGGCGGAAGAACTGGCGCTCGGTGGCTTCCAGGGCGGCGTCCGGCATCATGTTGAGCAGGCCGATGTGGAGTTCGCGGATTTCCTGCTGTCTGGCCTGTTCTGGGGTGAGCACGGTGATCCCTTCCTGTTTCAGGCGTTCGAAGGTGAGCAGCTTGGAGGGGGCGACCAGGGGCATGGCGGGCCTCAGTGTTCCTGGCGGGCCACGACCCGTTCCACCAGCTCCAGGAACGCGGCCTCGGTGTCCACGTCTACCAGTTCTTCGGTGGTCACCGTGTAGCCATAGCGGTCGGCGATGGCCTCGTAGCGCGGGATGCGGGAGTAGAACAGCTTGGGGAAGATCCAGCGCACGAAGTCGTCGGGGTCGATGAGGGCCACGTAGGGCAGGTCCTTCTCCATCATGTAGATGGCCAGTTGTTCGTCGAGGAAGGCCTGCCGGTAATAGAGCGGCTTGGGGTCTTCTTGGGCACGCCGGATCAGTTCCTGTTCGTCCTTCTCCGTGGCCTTGATGTACAGGATCAGAGTGTGTTCGGAGAGCACCCGCAACACCTCGGGGTCGTCCAGCTCGCAGAGGCTGCCGCCCGCGTCGTTGATGAAATGGCGATAGCCGTAGATCTCACGCGCCTTGCGAATGAATTCCGGCACGTCCAGCATGGCGGCGATCTCCGCCCGCCGGTGCAGCTCCTGGCGGCGCATGAACTCCTTGAGCGGCATGCCGCCTTGCTGGGGGTTGCCGATCTTGCCCAGGAAGCTGGATACCGGATGCAGGTTGTGCACGGTGATGTTGTTGCAGATGTAGATGGAATCGGTGCGCAGCAGCTCGCGCAGGAAGGGGACCTGCATGGCCTGCTGCTTGATGTTGTCCAGGATGGGCTCGTCCAAGTAGCGGGTGCCGATGCGGTAGTCGCCGGAGAAATGGAACCAGTTGTTTTTCATGAGCATGTTCGCGAGGCGGGTCTTGCCCACGCCGGACATGCCCAGCAGGGTGATGCACTTGGCGTCCCACTTGCGGAATTCTTCGACGCTGAGTTTCATGGCCGTTCCTGAAAAGCCGAATTCTACAATGCTGGTCGTCAGATGTCAGATATCAGAGTCCCAGGACGATTTGTCTGTCGTCCGCTTCAGAGCAGGCGGCGCAGCCGTTCCAGGTAGGCGGTCTCGTCTGGCAGGGTACGGTCGCGTTGTGCCTGCCAGAGGGTCTCCGCCAGACATTCCATCATGCGGTGTTCCGCCGCGTGAGGGTCGCTGGTGCGCCGCGCCAATTCGTGGAAGATGCCGGTGATGCCGGGGGGGCGGTTCGAGGCCAGTTGTTCCTGCAGGCCGAGGTGCAGGCCCAGGTGCAGGAAGGGGTTGCTCATCCCGCGTTCGGGCGTGTACTCCTCCTGCAGCAGGGCTGCCTCGCCGTTCGGGTGGGCCGCTGCGGCCGAGAACAGGTCCTGATATTCGGGATGGCGGGCGATGAGATCCGCGATCTGCTGTTCCAGTGGTTCCAGGGGTTCGCCCCGCTGGGATTTGCGCCAGGCGTCGAGGTAATAGCGCCGCAGCCGGTTGCGATCGTCACCGAACAACATACTCACACCGATTCATGCTGGTTGGGGAGGGAGACCGGCGGTCTTTCCCGCACTAATCCAGGTTCTTGTGATCATATTCGCACAGATCCTCGATGATGCAACGGCCACAGCGTGGCTTGCGGGCCAGACAGGTGTAGCGGCCGTGCAGGATGAGCCAGTGATGGGCGTCTTTCTTGAACTCCTCCGGCACCACCGCGAGCAGTTTGCGTTCCACTTCCATCACGGTCTTGCCGGGCGCCAGGCCGGTACGGTTGCAGACCCGGAAGATGTGCGTGTCCACGGCGATGGTGGGCTGGCCGAAAGCGGTGTTGAGGATGACGTTGGCGGTCTTGCGGCCCACGCCGGGCAGGGCCTCCAGGGCGGCACGGTCACGGGGGACCCGGCCGTGATGGCGCTGCAGCAGGATTTCGCAGGTGCGTATGATGTTGCGGGCCTTGGTGTTGTACAGGCCAATGGTCTTGATATGGCGCTTGAGGCCTTCCTCGCCCAGTTTCAGCATGGCGGCGGGGGTGGGTGCCGCTTTGAACAGTTTTGCCGTGGCCTTGTTGACACCTTTGTCCGTGGCCTGCGCGGAGAGGATCACCGCCACCAGGAGCTGGAAAGGGGTGCGGTAACGCAGCTCGGTGGTGGGCCGGGGGTTGGCCCGGCGCAGGCGCTCGAAGAGTTCGCGGCGCTGGCGCGCGTTCATGCCGGCCGGTAGCCTCCCGGTGGCCTCGGGCCGGCCCTCAGGCCGCCGGGCTGCCCAGTCGAGCGGCCGGGGCGGGGGCGGCCTGGGCCTGGAGGCGGCGGGCGCGGCGCGCGTCGATGACGTTCTTCAGGGCGATGAGCAGGCCCAGGCCGATGAAGGCGCCGGGGGGCAGGATGGCGAGCAGGAATCCCCGGTAGTCGTCGATGACGGTGATGGCGAAGTCGCGGGCCGCCTCTCCGAACATAAGGTGGGCATTCGCCAGCAGGGTACCGGAACCCAGGATCTCGCGCATGGCGCCCAGGACGACGAGCACGGCGGCGAAGCCCAGCCCCATCATCAGGCCGTCGAAGAAGGCAGGCCCCACTGGATTCTTGGAGGCGAAGGATTCGGCCCGGGCGATGATGGTGCAATTGGTGACGATCAGGGGAATGAAGATGCCCAGGATCAGATAGAGTTCGTGGAAGTAGGCATGCATGGCCAGTTCGATGGCGGTGACGATGGAGGCGATCACCAGCACGAACACGGGGATGCGGACTTCCGGGCGTACGTAGTGGCGGATCAGGGACACCGTGGTATTGGACAGCACCAGGGTGAGCAGGGTGGCCAGACCGAGGCCGAGGCCGTTGACCACGGAGTTGGTGACCGCCAGCAGGGGGCACAGGCCGAGGATCTGCACCAGTGCGGGATTGTTCTTCCACAGGCCCTCGCGGGCGATATTCGTGTAGTCAATTCGAGTCATTTCGGCGCTGCCTCTCGTTGCCGATGGAAGGGCGGGCGAAAATCTCTTCTTTGTATCGCTCGTAGTATTTTAGGCTGTTGTATACCGCCTTGACCACCGCGCGTGGCGTGATGGTGGCCCCCGTGAACTGATCGAAGATGCCGCCGTCCTTTTCCACTTGCCAGCCCAATTCATCGGGATTGGTGAGGGAATAGCCCCGGAAGCCGTCGATCCAGTCCGATTTCTCGGCTTCGATGGCATCCCCCAGGCCCGGTGTCTCCATGTGGGAGAGCACGCGCACGCCCATGATGGTGCCGTCGTAGCGCACGGCCACCAGCAGTTTGATGTTGCCGTTGTAGCCGTCCGGGGCCACGGCCGTGAGGATGGCGGCCACCGGCTTGCCGTCCTTGCGCGCGCGATAGAGGGGCAGCGGCTTGGGCGAGCCCAGCAGTTCCTTGTTCGTGACCTCGATGACGTCCTCGTAGAGGGGGTTGTCGTAGGCCTCGGGGGGGACCAGGGCGTTCAGGGTCCGCAACAGGTAGTTGCGCTCGTTCTCCAGGATGCGGGCCTCGGTGCCATGGTGGGTGAGGGCCACCAATCCGGTACCCAGGACGGCGAACAGGCCCAGCAGGATGGCGGTGCTCAGCATGTGGCGCAGCAGCATGGCTCAATCCTTGCGGTGCCCGAAGACCCTGGGTTTGAAGTGCAGGTCGATGATGGGCACCACCATGTTCATGAGCAACACGGCAAAGGCGATGCTGTCCGGATAGCCGCCCCAGGTGCGGATCACATAGGTGAGGATGCCGATGCCGGCGCCGTAGACCAGGCGTCCGGGATTGCTGGCGGCGGCGGTCACGGGATCGGTGGCGATGAAGAAGGCCCCCAGCATGGTGGCGCCACTGAACAAGTGAAACAAGGGCGAGGCGTAGTGGTCGGGATCCAGCAGGTGGAACAGGCCGGCCACGAGGGCGAGGCTGGCCAGCACGGCCACGGGGATGTGCCAGCCGATGATGCGGCGGTAGACGAGCCACAGGCCGCCCAGCAGGAAGCCAGCGCCCACCCATTCCCAGCCCTTGCCGCCTAGGGTGCCGAAGATGGGAATGACGCTCAGCAGGCGACTGGTCTCTTCGTCCAGGCCTAACTGGGCGCGGATCTCCGCCACCGTATTGCCCAGTCCCAGATTGGTCTTGAGGCTGTCCAGTGGGGTGGCCTCGGTGAGGGCGTCCAGGGTTACACCGGCCGGCAGCATGCCGGTGAAGATGAGGCGTCCGGTGTCCTGGAAACTCAAGGTATAGGCCATGAAATCCACGGGCGGAATCCAGCTGGTCATCTCCCGGGGAAAGGAGACCAGCAACATCACGTAACCCACCATGGCCGGATTGAAGAGGTTGTAGCCCAGGCCGCCATAGAGGTGCTTGGCCACCACGATGGCGAAGGCACAGCCCAGGATCGTGATCCACCAGGGCGCGAGAGGCGGGATGGTGAAGGCCAGGAGCGTGGCGGTGACCAGGGCGCTGCCGTCGCTCAGGAAGGGGGCCAGGGGACGGCCGCGGATGCGCAGCATGAGCGCCTCGCACAACAATGCCGTGACGGCGGCGATGGCGATGTGATAGACGATACCCCAGCCGAAGAACCAGACGTAGGCGATCAGCCCGGGGATCAGGGCCAGCAGCACCTGGAGCATGATGCCGGTCACGGAAGTCCGGGCATGGATGTGGGGTGAGGAAGGCGGTGCGCTCATGCCTCGCGATGCGCGTGCTCAGTTCTGATCGTTTTGTTCTTGTACGGTGCCCGCAGCACTGCCAGCAGCCTGCCCCTCTTTCTCTGAAGACTCCACGGGGCGTGGCGGCCGGCCGCCACCCGCACGGGTGTCCGCGTCCGCAGGGGAAGGATCCGGGGATCGAGAGCGGGCGCGCTCGCGCATGGCGCGGCGGCGGACTTCCTCGGCCTGCTTCATGGCGGCCTGGCGCCGGGCTTGGGTGCGGGCGATGGCGGCCCGGATCTCGGCCTGTTTCTGTTGCCGGGCTTGTTCCGCGTTCTCGCTTTGCAGGGCGGCCTTCTTGCGCGCCCGCCGGGCCTCGCGCTCGGCCTTCTCGCGGGCCAGGCGCTGCTGGCGGAATTCATGCCGGCGGCGGGCGATGTCGGCCTTTTCCCGTTCCCGCTCCCGGGTCCAGATGTCGCCCTTGGCATAGCGGAAATACTGGACCAGGGGGATATTACTGGGGCAGACGTAGGAGCAGCAACCGCATTCGATGCAGTCGAAGAGGTCGTATTCCTGCACGCGCTCCAGGTCCTTGGCCTTGCTGTACCAGTACAGTTGCTGGGGCAGGAGATTGATGGGGCAGGCATCGGCGCAGGCCCCGCAGCGGATGCAGGGCAGTACCGGGCGCGCCGGAGCCAGGTCGGACTCGGTGGCGGCGAGGATGCAGTTGGTGGTCTTGATCACTGGCAGGTCGGGGCGCTGCAGGGCGAAACCCATCATGGGTCCGCCCATGATGAGTCGGGCCGCGCTGGCGGGATCCCCGCCGCACTGGCGCAGCAGGCTGTCCATGGGCGTGCCCAGCAGGACTTCCAGATTGGCGGGCCGGGGTACGGCACCGCCGGTGACGGTGACGATGCGCGAGATCAGGGGTTCGCCGCGGTGGATGGCCCGGTGCACGGCGGCGGTGGTTCCTACGTTGGTGCACACTACGCCGATGTTGAAGGCCAGGCCGTCGCTGGGCACTTCCTTGCCGGTGAGCACCTGGATGAGTTGTTTCTCGCTGCCGGCGGGATAGCGCGTGGGTACCTGTACCACTTGCACCCAGTCCAGATGGGCAGTGGCCTGGCACATGGCGTCATAGGCCTCGGGTTTGTTGTCCTCGACGGCGATGAGGCATTCTCGGGCCTGCAGGGCGTGTCTCACGATCTCCAGGCCGGCGGCGATCTCCTGCGGGCGTTCCCGCATGAGCATGTCGTCGCAGGTGATGTAGGGTTCGCATTCCACGCCGTTGAGGATGAGCGTGTCGATGCTCTGGCGCCCGCCGGGATTGAGCTTGATATAGGTGGGAAAGCCGGCGCCGCCCAGGCCCACGATGCCGGCCTCACGGATGCGGTTGCGCAGTTCGCTGGGGGACAGGGCCCGGTAATCCTCCAGCGGGCCGTGTTCCACCCAGCGTTCCTCGCCGTCGGTCTCGATGACGATGCAGGGGGCGGTGAGTCCCGAGGGGTGGGGCACGGGCTCGGGACCTATGGCGACCACGGTCCCGGAGGAGGGGGCATGGACTGGGGCACTGACGAAACCATGGGGGCGGGCGATGAGTTGGCCCTTGAGGACTCGTTCTCCCACCG
>WFNO01000092.1 GCA_015488555.1 Gammaproteobacteria bacterium | reverse complement strand
GTAAGATCGTCGTCAGCGTCAGATGTGTATAAGAGACAGCCCCATCACGCCCCTCGCCACGCAAGCCCGTGCGCCTGCCGGAGATGGGTGCCAGCGCCCAGGCCTACCTCTCCAGCGAACAGGAACGCGCCCTGGGGGAGGCCTTCATGCGCACCCTGCGCCGCTCCCTGCATCTGGTGGAAGATCCGGAGATCGCGAACTATCTCGAGAACCTGGGCTACCGCTTGGTGGCCCGCAGCGAATACAGCGGGCGTGAATTCCACTTCTTCGTGGTGAACTCGCAGGTGATCAATGCCTTCGCAGGCCCAGGCGGCCATATCGGCGTCCACAGCGGGCTCATCGCCCTCACGGAATCGGAAGGAGAACTGGCCTCCGTGCTGGCCCACGAAATCGCCCACGTCACCCAGCGCCACATCGCCCGCGCCGTGGAGGCCACCCGCCAGATGAGCCTGCCCATGGCCGCCGCCATCATCGCCGCCGTGTTGCTGGGGGCCCAGGACGCCCAACTGGGCAGTGCGGCCCTGGCCGCCGCCAGCGCCGGCAGCATCCAGCGCCAGATCAATTTCACCCGCAGCAACGAGCGGGAAGCGGACCGCATCGGCCTGCAGATCCTGGCCTCCGCCGGTTACGATCCGCGGGACATGCCGCGTTTCTTCCAGCGCATGCTGCGGGCCAGCGGCCTGCCGGAAAACCCCCTGTTCGAATTCCTGCGTACTCATCCCCTGACCACGGCGCGCATCGCCGACACCCGCAGCCGGGCGGAACAATACCCGGTGCCGGAACAAGCCGCCGGCCCCTCCCCCCCGACAACGAACGAGGCCTTGAAGGGGACGCTGGGGGGCACCCCGGACGGGGCGCTGGACTACGCCCTGGTCAAGACCAAACTCGAGGTGCTCTCCCGCCACGACCCGCAGCCGCTCCTCCAGCGCTATCGGGAACCAGATGAGTCAGGAGGGACGGCTGAACCGGTACGCCGCTATGGTCTTGCCTGGGCGGCGCTGCGGGCCGGGGACACCGCCACGGCCCTGCGGGAAGCATGGCGGCTGGCCGCCGCAGATCCGCACAGGACCGCCTACCAGATCCTCCTGGCCCAGGCCGAACTCGCCGCCGGGCAGGAGGCCCAGGCCCTGGAACGCTACCGCCGGCAACTGGAACTGAGCCCGCTCCACCCGGCCCTGAGTCTCTACTACGCCCAGGCCCTGATCCAGGCGCAGCGTCCCCGGGAGGCGGCCGACCTGCTGGGCGAACTCCTCCACCGGCGCGGTGGCTCGCCCCTGCTCTACCGTCTGCTGGCGCGCGCCGAGAACGACGCCGGCGACACCGTGGCCGCCCACCGGGCCCTGGCCGAGTACTATTTTCTCAACGGCGAGACCGCCTCGGCCATCGACCAATTGCGTATCGCGCGCGCATTGCTCCAGGATCTCGAGGAAGGGGATCCGCGGCTCGCCCGCATCCAGGCGCGCCTGGAAGTCTTCAAGCAGGTCTTCCTGGAGGAACAACAGCAATCCCACTGAGAGGATTGCTGAACTGAAGCTGCCGATCGGAATCAGGCCGCCAGTTTGTCGCGCAGGCGCTCCTCGTCCAGTGGTTTGAGCAGGCAATCGTCACAGCCGAGGGTGCTGCCGCAGCGCTCGGCGGCTTCGACTTCGTCCGGTGCCGCCAGCAGGATCACGCGGCAGCGTCGGCCGTTGCGATCGCGGGCCTGGTGGGCCAGGGCGACGATGCGCCCCAAGCGTTCCTCCCCCAGGCCGGCGTCTACCAGGATGTGGTCGTAGCCGCGCAGTTCCAGGGCCTGGCAGGCCTCCGCGCCGTCGGCGGCCACTGTCACGCTGTAGTCCAGATCCTCGAGCAAGGTGACGATCTGTTTCTGCTCTTCGCCGGCCGGCTCCACCAGCAACACGCTGCCCTTGTGATAGGCGGGTGCGGTCATCAGGTTGTGGCGGGTGATGAGGGTCTCGGTGTCGTCCTCGTCCAGGTGCAGCACCGCGGCCACGCAATTGAGCAGCATGACCTCGTCGAAGGGCATGGTGAGATAGCCCTTGATGCCGCTGCGCCGGACCTCCTCACTGTCCCCCCGATAGCCCGTGCTGGTGATGACGATCATGCGCACGCCGGCGATACGCGGATCGCCCTGGATGGCCCGGGCCAGCTGCAGGCCGCCCATGCCCGGTAGGGTCATGTTGAACAATACCAGGTCATAGGGCCGGCCGTTGACGGCGGCGGTACACAACTCGTCCAGGGCGTGAGAGCCGTCCACCACGCCGCGCACGGTCATGCCGGTGCTGCTCAGCTGCCGGATGAGTCGCTCCCGGCGCACCTCGTTGTCGTCCACCACCAGGGCCAGGACGTGGGACAGCTCCTGATAGGCCGACACCGTCTCCCGCAGATGTCGTTCCACCTTGGCCAGGCGCACCGTGAACCAGAAGGTGCTGCCCCTGCCCTGCACGCTGTGCACGCCGATCTCGCCGCCCATCATCTCCACCAGTTTCTTGGAGATGGCCAATCCCAGACCGCTGCCACCGTACTGGCGGGTGAGGGCCTCTGGCATGCGCGAGAAGGTCTCGAAGATGCGTTCCTGCTCGCGGGCCGAGAGCCCGATGCCCGTATCACTGACCTCGAAGCGCAGGCGCAGCTCACCGTTCTCCTCCAGGGGGGCCACCCGGATCACCACCTCTCCTTTGCTGGTGAACTTGATGGCGTTGTCCACCAGGTTGTAGAGGATCTGGCGCAGGCGCGCCGGATCGCCGCGCAGGGCTCCGGGAATGGTGGGCGGAAAGAGATAGAGCAGGGCCAGGCGCTTGCGATGGGCGGCCCCGCGCAGGCTGTGGATGACCTCGTAGACGGTACGGTGCACGTTGAAGGGGATGTTCTCCAGTACCAGCCGGCCGGCCTCGATCTTGGAGAAGTCCAGCACGTCGTTGATGATGGTCACCAGGGTCTTGCCGGACTCCTGGATGCGATCCACGTGGCGGCGCTGCTCGCCGTCCAGCGGCGAATCCAGCAACAAGCCGCTCATGCTCAGAATCTCCTGCAAGGGCATGCGCAGTTCGTGGCTGACGTTGGCGATGAACTCGAATTTGTGGCGCGAGGACTCCATCACCGCGTCGCGCGCCCGCTGCAGTTCGGCCTCGTAGCGCTTGCGCTCGGTGATGTCGCGGGTGATGCCGATGAACAGATAGCGGCCCTCGATCCGGACTTCGCTGATGTCCACCTCCATGGGAAAAACGGTACCGTCCTTGCGCTGGCCCATGACCTCGCGCCCGGAACCGATGATCTTCTTCACGCCGCTGCGCAGGTAGGCGCGCAGATAGCCGTCGTGTTCCGAACGATAGGGCTCGGGCATGAGGATACTGACGTTGTGTCCCACCACCTCCTCGGCCCGGTAACCGAAGATCTTCTCCGCCGCGGGATTGAAGGATTCGATGACGCCCTCTTCGTCGATGGTGACGATGCCGTCCAGGGCGTTGTTCAGCACCGCCTGGATGCGGCGCTGGCTCTCCAGCAGCGCGGCCGCCTTCTTCTTGGCCTCGGTGAGGGCCGCCTGTTTTTCCGCATAGAGCGCCGCCAGGCGCTTGGACATGGTATTGAAGGAGCGGGCGGTCTGGGCCAGTTCGTCACTGCCCGTCACCGGCAGCTGGTAACCGATGTCACCGGCGGCGATGCGTCGCGAGGCATCACGCAGGATCTTCAGCTGGCGGGCGAAGTAGTTGCCCAACATGAGGGCGATGACGAAACCGACCCCCAGGCCGATCATGGAGATGGTAGCGGTCTGGCGCCGCGCCGCCATCATCACGTCGTCCAGCTCGGCCAGGGAGTAGCCCAGTTCCACGCGCCCCAGTAGCTCGCCCGCTTCGCCGCGCACCTCGGCGTCCACGTCGAACACCCCGTCGTCCACGTCCGCCACCAGGAAGTCCTCCCGGAAAGGGCGTTCCAGGACTGTGGCATCGCCCACCGCCACCAGCACCTCGTCGCCGGCGCGGATGCGCAGGTAGCGAATATTGGGCTGCGCCAGAACCCGCCGTGCCAGCCGTTCCAAGGAGACCCGATCGGCGGCCGCCACCTCCCGTCCGATGGTGGTGGCCAGCACGGATACCGTGACCGAGGCGTGTTTGCTGAGTTCCACCTCGTTGGAGGTACGCAGGAAATGGAAATTGCTCCATACCACGAAGGCCAGCAACAGGACCTGAATGAGCAGAATGCCCAGGACGATCTTAAGCCGGAAAGACATCGTGCATTATCAAAGCATTTTTCATTCCAGTTACGGGTCCAGCACGGATCGTTACGGATCTGGCATGGATTCCTGTGCGACCCGCCGAGGCCCCCGCGATCTCGGACGGAATGGCGGTGCGAAAGGCGCTAGATTAGCCACACCCCCCGGACAATTCAACCAGATAGGAAGGGGAAAACGCCCGTGTCCTGTGGGAGCGAGGCCGCCCCCGACGGGTATATCGGCTGGCACAGGAAACCGCCCAATGGGGACGCCCGGCCCCGAGCGGAGGACACCGGAAAGCATCGATGGAATCGGTGAAGGCCCGAAAGGCAGGGAGGGCTTTCCGCCGCCCGAAATATGAAGAGGAGTTGGTGGGCCGTCTAGGACTCGAACCTAGGACCAACGGATTAAAAGTCCGCTGCTCTACCAACTGAGCTAACGGCCCGATGCGAAAGGGCGGCACATTCGTGGAAAACCCGGCGAGGAGGACCACAACCGGCGAGCCTCGCGGGCCGGCCCCGGTGTGGCAGGGAAACGCGCGCGCCTCGACCTCGTGCGGGGCGTATTGTAGCCCCTCGGGCCGCCGGCGACAAATCGTATGCTCCGCGCCTCAGGACCGGCGGTAGGGGGTGGGATCCGGAACACCGGCGGCGGCGAAACCCGCCGCCCGCAGGCGACAGGCGTCACAACGGCCGCAGGCTCGACCCGCCTCGTCGGCGCTGTAACAGGACACGGTGAGGGCGAAATCCACTCCCAGCCGCTGGCCGGTGCGAATGATCTCGGCCTTGCTCATGTGGATGAGGGGTGTGTGAATGGTGGTGGGCGCTCCCTCCACGGCGGCCTTGGTGGCCAGAGCCGCCAGGGCGTTGAAGGCCTCGATGTATTCGGGACGGCAATCCGGATAACCGGAGTAGTCCACGGCGTTGACACCGATGAACACGGCGCGCGCCCCCAGCACCTCGGCCCAGGCCAGGGCCAGCGACAGGAACACCGTATTGCGCGCCGGCACGTAGGTGACGGGGATGCCCGGACCACCGTGTTCAGGCACTTCGATGGTGCGGTCGGTGAGCGCCGAGCCTCCCAGATCTCCCAGCCCGATGCACATGACCCGGTGTTGCACCGCCCCCAGGGCGCGCGCCACCCGCCCGGCCGCGGCCAGTTCGCCGCGGTGGCGCTGGCCGTAGTCGAAACTCAAGGCATGGCAGCGATAGCCGCGGCTGCGCGCGATGGCCAGGGTGGTGGCCGAATCCAGGCCCCCGGAGAGCAGCACCACAGCTGCCTCGCCGCTGCCCTCGTGCGAAGAGTCTGGCAGGGAGTCGTTCATCGCCCGCGCACGTCTCCCCACAGGTATTTGTGGAGCTGCACCTGGAAGCGCACCGGCAGGCCGTCCGCCAGGACCCACTCCGCCAGGCGCGCCACCGGCAGCTCTTCATGACTGGGCATGACCAGCACCTCGCAGCGCTCGGCCAAGCGGTGGCGTGCCAGCACTTCCTTCATCCACTGGTAGTCCGCCGCATCACAGATCACGAACTTGACCTGATCGTCCGCTCCCAGATACTCCAGGTTGTCGTAACGATTGCGCCCCGCCTCGCCCGAACCCGGGGTCTTGAGATCCAGCACCTTGATCACCCGGGGATCCACGGCGCTCACGTCCAGAGCGCCGCTGGTCTCCAGGGACACGGTATAACCGGCGTCGCACAGACGCTGCAACAACGGCAGGCAATCCTTTTGTGCCAGCGGCTCGCCGCCAGTCACCGTGACGTGACGCACCGGCCAGCGCTGTACCCGGGACAGGATTTCGTCCAGGCTTAGAAACTCACCACCGCTGAAGGCATAGGCCGTGTCGCAATAGCGGCAGCGCAAGGGACAGCCGGTGAGGCGCACGAAGACCGTCGGCCAACCAGTGAAGCGGGCCTCGCCCTGCAGGGAATGGAAAATCTCGGTGACCCGCAGGCGGGGCCCCGCATGCGTTGATCTCATCGTGGTCCACCACCACTCGCGATCGAACGGGAATTCAGCGCCCTTCCAGTTTCATGCGGTGCAGGCGGTTCTTGGCCAGTTGGGCGGCGGTGCTGTCGGGGAAACGCCGCACCAGTTCCTCCAGGATACTGCGGGCCTCCTGCCACTTTTTCAACTCGTAATAACTGAATCCGATCTTGAGCATGGCATCGGGAAGCTTGGGGCTGTCGGGAAAGTGCACCAGGACCTTGTTGAAAGCCTCGATGGCGGTGGGGAAACGGCGCATCACATAGTTGGCTTCCGCCAGCCAGTACTGGGCGTTGTCGGCATATTGGCCCTGGGGATAGCGCACCAGGAATCGCTGAAAGGCCGCAATGGCTTCTTCGTAACGGCCGTCCTTGAGGATGTCGAGGGCCTGCTGGTAGGCCGCCTGTTCCGCCAGGCTGTCGTCCGGCGCCGCGCCGGGGGCAGCGGTACCTCCTGCAACCCCGGCGGCCGGCGCGCTGCTCCCAGCGGGGGCGGCCGCCGGCCCGCCCTGTGCCACGCCTCCCGTAACCCCCGGCAGTCCCCC
>WFNO01000091.1 GCA_015488555.1 Gammaproteobacteria bacterium | reverse complement strand
CTGCGATCCGCACCAAGGCTGAGTTGACGGCCATGGTCATTGGTGTCCTGCGCAGTTTGCAGAAAATGCCTCAGGTCATCTCCAGCTTCTTTCGCAATCCGACCTGCTCATATGCAAGCACATGAGGCTTTGTTAATGTAGGTATTAGTAACCAAGCCCGGGCGTTCGGCTTCTGAACCGCATCGACAATATTGGGGATAAAGACAGGCATACCCAAGACCCCTAGCAGCTCCGCCTGGATTCGCTGGACCACTGGCGTATTCTGCCGGAACCCTACTGGAGGAGCCTCGCCTCCCGGCCTTGCCCGTGGTAACGTTGTGCGAATGCTTTTTTTTTCGGTATCCTGGATCAAAACCATGACTCGACAAACGGGATTTTCAGCCGTTGGCATCATCGGCAAGCATGGCGACCCGGGCGTGGGCGCCACCTTGGAACGGCTGGCTGCCTATCTCAAACAGCGCCAGCTCCGCGTGATCATGGATGAGGGCACGGCTCGCTCCCTGCCCCAGGAATCGCTTCGAAAACTGGAGCAGGACCCGACTCTGGAGACCGGGGATCGCGCCAGTATCGGCTGCCACTGCGACCTGGCCGTGGTGGTGGGGGGAGACGGCACCCTGCTCAATGCCGCCAGGTCCCTGGTGGCCTTCGACGTCCCCCTCGTGGGCATCAACCTGGGGCACCTGGGTTTCCTGACGGACATCTCCCCCGAAGACATGCTCGAATGCCTGGACGAGATCCTCGCGGGGCGCTACGAGAGCGAGAAACGCACCCTGCTCGAGGCAGCCATCCACCGGGAGGGCGAACTGATCAGCCACAGCGACGCTTTCAACGACGTGGTGGTGCACAAATGGAACGTGGCCCGCATGATCCAATTGGAGGTCTACCTCGACGGGGTCTTCGTGAGCCGCCTGCGGGCCGACGGGCTCATTGTCTCCACGCCCACGGGTTCCACCGCCTATGCCCTTTCCGCCGGTGGCCCCATTCTCGATCCCCAACTGGCGGCCCTGGTCCTGGTACCGGTTTGCCCTCATACCATGAGCAACCGCCCCCTGGTGGTGGAAGACGACAAGTGCATCGAGGTGGTCGTCTGCGACAACAAACACGACAGCGCCCAGGTCACCTGCGACGGCCAGATCACTTTCGGTCTCATGACGGGCGATCGCATCCGAGTGCGCAGGAAAGAGCAGGCCATCCGCCTGATCCACCCCGCCGATCACAACCACTACGAATTATTGCGGGCCAAGCTACACTGGGCGGAAAATCCCAGGACCGGTTGACCCGGCAGACCGAGGAGGTCCGCGCAGGCCGGTGTGACATCGGAACCGACATGCAAGCCTTCATCATGTATCTCCAACCATGTTGAGCCATCTGCAACTGCGCGACTTCGCCCTGGTGGAATCCCTTGAAGTGGATCTGTATCCGGGACTGACCGTCCTCACCGGCGAGACGGGCGCCGGAAAATCCATCCTGGTGGAGGCGCTGGCACTGGCATTGGGCAACCGCGCCGACAGCACCATGGTGCGACCCGGCGCCACGCGCGCCGAAATCACGGTCACTATGACCCTGGACGAACAGCCCGCAGCCCGCACCTGGCTGGCCGCCCAGGAACTGGAGGACGAGAAAGAATGCGTGCTGCGCCGCATCATCGGCAGCGACGGCCGCTCCAAGGCCTTCATCAACGGCCGTGCCGTCACCCGCCGCCAGCTCATGGAGCTGGGACGCCTGCTGGTGGACATCCACGGGCAACACGAGCACCAGTCCCTGCTGCGCCGGGATTTCCTGTTACAGCTCCTGGACGACTACGCCGCGCATACCGAACTGCTGGCCGCAGTAGCCAGTGCCTACGAACGCCTCCAGGCACTGGCCCGCGAACGGGACGAGCTGGAACGGCTGGGACCGGGTGGCGACGCCCTGGAACTGCTGCGTTACCAGTTGGAAGAGCTGCAAGCCCAGGCGCTGGATCGCGAAACCCTGACCGCCCTGGAAGAAGAATACCGGCGCCTGAGTCATGCGGGCGATCTGCTGGAGACGGCACAGCGGGCCGTTGACCGCCTGGAGGCCGATGAGCAGGGACTGCAAGCGGGCCTGGTGCGGATCGTCCACGAACTGCAGGCCCTGCTGCGCCACGATTCGCGCCTGGAAGCCCCGGTGGCGCTGCTGGAGAGCGCCCAGATTCAGCTCCAGGAAGCCGCGGACGAGTTGCGCCATTATGTGCAGGCCCTCGACCTGGATCCCGCCCGCCTGCAGGAAGTGGAACGGCGCCTGAGCCGGTTGCACGACCTGGCCCGCAAACATCGCGTGCGCCTGGAAGCGCTGCCGGAGCTGTACCAGTCGCTGGCCCAGCACTACGAATCCCTGGTGTCGGCCGATCAGCGCCGGCAAGCTCTGTCGGCCGAGCTTGCCACTGCCGAAAAGGCCTACCTCCAGGCCGCCGAAGCCCTACGCCAGAGCCGCCGGCAGGCCGCCGGTGAACTGGCCGCCCAGGTCGTGCAGCACCTGCAGCGGCTGGGCATGGCAGGCGGCACGCTGGAAGTGCAGTTGACACCGCTGCCTGCTGCTCAGCGTTCGGCACGCGGCCTGGACCAGGTGGATTTCCTGGTGAGCGCCAACCCAGGGCAGCCGCCGCGGCCGCTGAGCAAAGTGGCCTCAGGCGGGGAACTGTCACGCATCAGTCTGGCCATCCATGTGGTCACGGCCCAGCGGCGCGGGGGCATTCCCACCCTGATCTTCGACGAGGTGGACGTGGGCGTGGGCGGGCACATCGCCGAGGTGGTGGGGCGGGAACTCAAACAGCTGGCCCGGCACCGTCAAGTGCTGTGCATCACCCATCTGCCGCAGGTGGCGGCACAGGGGCAACAACACCTCCGCGTGCGCAAGCGCAACGCCGGCCGTAAGACTCACATCGAGATCGAGCCCCTCGAGGGCGAGGCCCGCCAGGAAGAGATCGCCCGCATGCTGGGCGGCAGCCGCATCACCGCCCGCACCCGGGCCCATGCCCAGGAAATGATCGAAAGCGCGGATTCCTGAATTTTTCCTACTTCGAATCTGCCTTCTGGCAGTCCGGGCAAACGCCGTAGAGATAGAGACAATGATCGGTGATGCGGTAGCCCAGCCGCTCGGCGATGTCGCGTTGGCGCTTTTCGATCACCTCGTCCATGAACTCGTCCACCCGGCCGCACTGCACGCAGAGAAAGTGATCGTGGTGTTCGCCCTCGTTCAGCTCGTAGACCGAGTGCCCCTCCTCGAAATGGTGGCGGGAGACCAGGCCGGCGGCCTCGAACTGGGTCAGCACCCGGTACACCGTGGCCAGCCCCACGTCCTCCCCCGATTGCAGGAGGGCTTTGTATACGTCTTCCGCGCGCAGGTGGCGTTTGTCGCTCTCTTCGAGAATCTGGAGGATCTTCAAACGCGGCAGGGTTACTTTCAACCCGGCCTTCTTCAAATTGGCATCGTTCATGTTCTCATCCCCGCCGCTGCCGGCAATGTGTCGTCTTTTCCCGTGATTTCCTATTGGCTATAATCCCCGCACCGCCCGCAGGCACGAAAAGGCCCCATTCCTTGAGCCCCGGCCTATGAAACATACCCGCTTCCCCGTCCGATTCAGGTACCAGGCCCTCGCGGCCTTTCTGCTGCTCACCGCCTCTTGCAGCATGCACCGCATTGACGTCCAGCAAGGCAATATCATCACCCCGGAGATGATCGCGGAATTGCGTCCCGGCCTGAGCAAGACCCAGGTGATCCGCCTCCTGGGAACGCCCCTTATCGTCGATGTCTTCGATGACGATCGTTGGGTCTATCTCTACAGCCTGCAAACGAGCAGGGGCCGGATCGAGCGTTATCATGTCCTGATCGAATTCGAGGCTGGCAAGGTAGTACATCTCGAAGAACCGGCGCTGGTCCTCGAACTCGAAAAACAGTCCTTTTCCTCCGCTCCCTGATCCGGGTGGAATTCCGACTGTAATTATAAGATAACCTCGGCGGCAAATAGACTTACCCTTTGTCCGGTTGCTGCTGCCCGCCGCCTTTCTTTATCTGTTTGCCTTGCGCAGCGCGCTGGCGGCGGACCTCCTTGGGATCAGCGATCAGTGGACGATAGATTTCGATCCGGTCGCCCGGCCGCAGCGTGGCAGAGAGCTTGGCCAACTTGCCGAAGATCCCCACCTGATTGCACCGCAAATCGATTTCCGGAAAGACCTCGAGAATACCGGAATGGCGTATGGCCTCTTCGATGGTGGCATCCGCATGCACCTTCACCGGCAGAATCATCTGTGTGTCGGGGCGGGCATAGGCCACCTCCACCTCGATCAGCTCAGCGCTGTCCATGAGCCTCGTCCCGATGCTTGCCGTACAGAGCCGCGGCCCGCTTGCAAAAGGCATCCATCAGGGTGTTGGAGATCTGATCGAAGACCGGGCCCACGGTCATTTTCAGGAGCGCGCTGGAGAATTCGTACTCCAGGTCCAGGCTCACCCGGCAGGCGTCCTTCGCCAGGGACTCGAAACGCCAGAATCCCTCCAGGTGGCGGAACGGCCCCTCCAACAGTCGCATCTCGATCATCTTGTCCTTCTGCAAACGGTTGAGTGTGGTGAAGGTCTTGTGGATACCCCCCTTGGCCAGTTCGATGGATGCCCGCACCTCATCTTCGTTGCGGCACCATTCGCGGGCGCTACGACACCAAGGCAAAAACTCCGGATAGCGGGGTACGTTATCCACCAGCGCGAACATCTGGGCCGCGGAATACGGCACCAGGGCAGACTTGTGAACCACAGGCATGGAACCGACCTCATCCGATCACACCGATGGCATTGAGGAACACCACGACTACCGCCACCGGCGTGATGTAACGCACGAGAAAACGCCAGACATCATACCAAACCCTAGCCATGGCCAGCTCCTCCTGGCTGGCCTTGCGGGACAAGATCCAGCCGGCGAAGATGGCAATGAACAATCCCCCCAGCGGAAGCATGATATTGGCCGTGAGGAAATCGAGCAGATCGAAGAAGGTCTTGCCGAACAGGGTCCAATCCGACCAGACATTGAAGGAGAAAATGGTACCAAGCCCCAACAGCCAAGTGGCCAGTCCGCTCCACATGCAGGCTGAGACCCGACTGAACCCGCGGTTCTCCACCAGCCAGGTCACTGCCGGCTCGATCAACGAAATGGCCGAACTCCAGGCAGCGAAAGTCAGCAGGACGAAAAACAACAGGCCGAACAAGGCCCCAGCGGGCATGTGACCAAAGGCCAGCGGCAGGGTCTGAAAGATCAGGCCTGGGCCAGCCCCCGGCTCCAGGCCGTTGGCGAAGACGATGGGGAAGATGGCCATACCCGCCAGCAGGGCCACCACCGTGTCGGCGCCGGCGATCATGAAAGAAGTCTTGGCGATGGAGGCGTACTGGGGCATGTAGGATCCGTAGATCATGATGGCCCCCATGCCCAGGCTGAGCGTGAAGAAGGCATGACCCATGGCAATGAGCACGCTCTCGCCACTGAGTTTGCTGAAATCGGGCTCGAACAGGAACCGGATACCGTCGAGAAAGGCCCCGGTGTTCATGGCATAGCCTACCAGCACCACCAGCAAGACGAACAGGGACGGCATGAGCAGGCGCACCGCCGACTCCAGGCCGCTGCGCACCCCCCGGCTCACCACGATCATGGTCATGACCATGAAGATGGTGTGCCAGGCCAGCAAGCGTTCCGGACTGGAGACCAATTCCTCGAACAGGCCGCCGATCTCGTCGGCACTGGCCCCAGTGAACATGCCGCTGCCGGCGCGAAAGACGTAGGCCAGCGCCCAACCGGCGATGACGCTGTAATAGGAGAGGATGAGAAATCCGGCCAGCACCCCAGCCCAACCCAGATACTGCCAAGCGGGATGCCGCCCCTCCTCCCGCGCGAGCAGGCGCATGGTATTGATGGGACTCTGGCGGCCGCGGCGCCCGATCATCACCTCCGCGATCATGATGGGAATACCCACGACAGCGATACACACCAGATAGACCAGGACGAAGGCCCCGCCGCCGTTCTCACCGGTGATGTAGGGAAACTTCCAGATATTGCCCAGGCCCACCGCCGACCCCGTGGCGGCCAGCACGAAGGCCCAGCGCGACGACCATTGACCGTGAATGCTCTGTCTCTCGTTGGCTGCCATGTATTTCCCCGTCGTGTTCCGGATTCCGCCGCCCCCGCGGCCAAATCATCGTATTCTGGGCGATTTCCGCCCCCTGCTCAACCGGACCCCCTCCGAATGGCCCCCGCGCCGCGGCCCCGATATACTCTGGTGGGCATTACTCACCCGAGACTGATTCACCATGGCCAAACACAAGGGCAAGCACAAAACCGCCTTGGACAACACCATCGCCCTCAACAAGAAGGCGTTGCACGACTATTTCATTGAGGAACAACTCGAAGCGGGTATCGTCCTGGAGGGCTGGGAAGTGAAGAGCCTGCGCGCCGGGCGGGCCCAGATCAAGGAAAGCTATGTCACCATCAAGGACGGCGAAGCCTGGCTGTTCGGGGCCCACTTCTCCCCCCTACCGGCGGCCTCCACCCATATCCAGCCGGACCCGCGCCGCACCCGCAAGCTGCTCCTGCACCGCAGGGAACTGGCCAAACTCATCGGAGCTGTGGAACGCAAGGGCTACACCCTGGTCCCCATCAGCCTGTACTGGAAACGCGGCCTGGCCAAGATCAAGATCGGCCTGGCCAAGGGAAAGAAGCTATACGACAAGCGAGCCGCCGAACGCGAGCGGGACTGGCAGCGGGAAAAACAACGCATATTGAAATCCAGATAAGAAACGTGTTTCAACTATTTGAATTTAATACCATTTTAAAAATGCACACGCTTCCCGCGCGAGGGAACTGGAAAACCCATACATAGTCTATATACTATATAATAGAATCGCACGAAGGGGGCGACTTGGCTTCGACGTGGGTCGCGAAACCGGAGGTGCATGCCGAGGCGCAGCACACCTCGTAAATCCAGCTGCACACGCAATAGTTGCCAACGACGACAACTACGCTCTGGCTGCTTAATCCAGCCAGCCTCTGACTGAAGTCGTGCCTGTGCGCTTCAGGCTTCAGGGGTCATCCCACACAGGATCGCGACAAGGCCTGTCCGGGGCTGCGTCGTTAAAGCCTCACCGGACTCGCCGCAGGGACGCCCTGCCAGTCGGGCACCCTGCGGTCAAAGACAATAGACGCGGCTAAGCATGTAGAGCCGAAGGCGGAGGGCCCACGGACGCGGGTTCGATCAACAAGGGTCGCCTCTGCCCGCAAGGGCAGAGTGAAAACGGGGCTCACATCGGTGGAACCTAAAGCGGCGAAAGCCGCCATGGCAATACCGAGGGGTAGGAAGAGGGCCAACCTCAGGCCTGCCCTGTAGAGACTCATAGACCGGCTGAGTCCACGAGGATTGAGCCGGCACTAGGATTCACCGCTTCGCGGTGGATAATACGCCCCGCATCCTGTCACGACAGGATGAAGGTATAGTCCAGCCCGTATCGAAAGATACGGAACCGCTGTCCCGCCGCCTCCACCAACACGAGCCCGGCCCATGGCCGGGCTTTTGTTTGCTGTTCTTGTATGTACATATTCCCAAGGAGCCACGGATGGCCGCTCGAAAACTTGGCTCTTCAGCAGAATTCGTGGGTAGAAGAGGGTTGTAAATGAGAGATTGAGGGCAGGGAAGGAGTAGCGCATCCCGCCCCGCCTCTGAGAAGATGATAGTTGCTAAAGCCATCATCAATCGGAGGGAAAGGAGCGGGATGCTGGTTAAAACTATCCTCTGGGTCGAGCATGAAGGGGAGCTG
>WFNO01000090.1 GCA_015488555.1 Gammaproteobacteria bacterium | reverse complement strand
TGCTTGGGCTGCAGCCGGAGGGAGATCCTGGCGCTCTATCTGGTGCAACTGGCGGTACTGGCAGTGGCGGCGGCGCTGGCGGGCGGGGTCCTGGGTTATCTGGCCCAGTACGGGCTGGTGGCCTTGCTGGGCACTTTGATCACGCTGGCCCTGCCGCCGCCCTCGGTACAGCCCTGGCTGGCGGGAATGGCGGTGGCCCTGGTGATGGTGGCGGGCTTTTCCCTGCCGCTTCTGCTGCATCTGCCGCGCGTGCCGGCCCTGCGGGTCTTGCGTCGCGAGCTGGGGACGCCGCCCCCGCAAGGCGTGCTCGCCGGGGGCGCGGGAATGGCGGCCTTCGCCGCCCTGGTGTTCTGGCAAGCGGGTGAGTGGCGGCTCGGGGCCTACATGCTGGGGGGGACCCTGGTCGTGATGCTGGTGCTGGGCGCGGCGGCATGGCTGGTGTTGCGGGCCCTGGGCGGCCTGGAGGGGCGTCTCTCCGTGGCCTGGCGCTTCGCCGCCCGCAGCCTGCGCCGGCGCCTCGGGGGCAGCGCCTTGCAGGTGGCCGCCTTCGGCATCGGTATCACCGTGCTCTTGCTGCTCATGGTGGTCCGCAACGATCTGCTGGCAGGGTGGCAGCGCCAGTTGCCGCCCGATACGCCCAATCGCTTCCTCATCAATATCCGCCCGCAGCAGGTGGCGGAACTGGAGGCCTTCTTCGCGGCGCGGGGCATGACTACGCCCGGTTTCTATCCGGTGGTGCGCGGGCGCCTCACGGCTATCGGCGAAACCCCGGTGACTCCGGAACGCTACACCGAGGAGCAGGCCCGGCGCTTGGTGGCGCGCGAGTTCAATCTCTCCTGGATGGCTGCGCCGCCCGCACACAATCGTGTGGTGGCCGGCCGCTGGTGGCAGGCGGGAGAGATGGAGGCGGCGCTGTTTTCCGTGGAGCGGGGATTGGCCGAGACCCTGGGCATCGCCCTGGGGGATCTGCTGGAGTATCGCGTCGGCGAACAGGTGGTGCGGGGGCGCGTAGTCAATTTGCGGGAGGTGGAATGGGACAGCTTCCGGGTGAATTTCTTCGTCATCGCTCCACCGGGTTTGTTACAGGACTTTCCCACTAGTTACATCAGTAGCTTCTATCTACCGCCTCAGGAGGAAGGATTGCTCACAGAGCTGGTGCAGCGTTTCCCCAATGTTACTGTGATCGATGTGGCTGCCATCATGGACCAAGTGCGCTTGGTGATGTCGCGGGTGAGCCTGGCCGTGGAATACGTGTTCCTGTTCACCCTCGTGGCGGGCTTGCTGGTCTTGTATGCAGCCATCCAGTCTACCCTGGACGAGCGGATCCGAGATTACGCCATCCGCCGTGCCCTGGGCGGCAGCCGGCGCCAATTGCTGCACAGTCTGGCGACGGAGTTCCTGCTGCTCGGTCTGCTGGCCAGCGGCATCGCCGTTGCCGCCGCTGCGGGTCTGGGGGGGCTGCTGGCGGCAGCGGTGTTCGAGGTGCCTTATCGGCCCAGCTGGGGTTGGCTGGCCGCTGCCGGCGTGGTGGCTGCGGTCGGGGTGGGCCTGGCCGGTTATTTGGGCACGCGCGGCATCCTGCGGCGTCCGCCCCTGCAAACCTTGTTGGAAAGGACGTAGAATGGGGGTTCATGAACGAGGGAGGGATGACGCGACCATGTACCGCAGAATGCGCATGCGGATGGCGCCGGCCGCGGTGGGAGGCCTACTGCTAGCCTATCTGCTGATCGGGCTGCCAACCAGCGGGACGGCGGCGGAAGCGATATCTTTGGCTGGCCAGCTGCTGAAATTGAAGACCGCCTACCACACCCGCTTCAACGTCTATGTGGCCGGACCCGAGCAGGCGGTGCGGGGAGCGCTGCTGGTACCGGACCGCTGGGGCTTCCACCGGCCTGCCATGGCCTGGGCGGAACGGCTGGCGGCGCAGGGATACCGGGCGGTGGTGGTGGACTATTTCGAAGGCCGCCGGGTGCCTGATGAAGTGACGGCGCGCGAAATCCTGCGCGACATCGATCCCGTGTGGATCGAGGCCAATTTGGACAGTGCCCTGTCCTATCTGCGCCGGCGCCAGCAGCAAGTGGTAGTGGTGGCCTGGGGGGAGGGCATCGCCCATGCCATGGACTTGGTTCAGCGCCGTCCCGGCGAGGTCCAGGCCCTGGTGTCCTATCACACGCGCCGCAGCAAAGATCTCACGCCCATGCGCGAATTGACGGTGCCGATGCTGGAGGTGGTCACGGAGCGCAGCCTGTTGCGCAGGACGGGCGGCGTGCCGGCGCAGGCCGTGGAGGAGGCCTGGCAGGCCACTCTGGAGTTTTTATCCGCCAATCTGGAATAGGGTTCCAGAAATAGGGTTTTGGGCGGCCCGTTCCCTGCAGTTCCTTGTTCGCTTACCCCGGCGATTGCAGAAGGGGCGGTGTCGGCCTCAGAAGGTGGCGCCGTTCCAGCCCCACAGGTGGCGGGGGGCATCGGCGAATTCGATGTAGATCCGCTCCGCCGGCACGTCCAGGGCTGCACCCACCGCTTCGCACAGAGTACGCGAAAGTTGCGCCGTGCAGTCTCCGGGTAGACCGATGCTTTTCAATTCCAGGTAGGCGCATGGCGCCGCATCTCCTGCAAGGCACATGGTGGCGGTGGGTTCCAGGGCTATCATCACATAGCGTTCCGCCTTGCCCAGGGCCTGAGCCACGGTGGCCGACAATTGGCGGGTGAGAGATTCCCTATTCTCCTCGGGTATTTTGACGTTGCTTTGGATCTTCAGATACGGCATGGTGCGTTCTCCCTGTGGTGAAACCCTATATAGCCGGGGCGTGATAGCCGGGGCGTGCCGAATGCTATCCCTATCTTTTGCCGCCGGTTCTGATTACAATGCCAAGTTCCTTTTGCAAGGCTTGTTTTTGCTGGCTGAAGTGTATGGGGATGACAATTGGGTAGCAAGGGCGTGGAACTGACTGGCGCAGAAATCGTCGTCCGTTTCCTGAGAGACGAAGGCGTTAAGTACGTCTTCGGGTATCCCGGGGGCGCGGTCTTGCACATCTACGACGCCCTGTACAAGCAGGAGGAGGTGCAGCACATCCTGGTGCGGCACGAACAGGGTGCCACCCACGCTGCTGATGGTTACGCTCGCGCCACCGGCAAGCCCGGCGTGGCCCTGGTGACCTCCGGGCCGGGTGCCACCAATGCGGTCACTGGCATCGCCACGGCCTACATGGATTCCATCCCTCTGGTGGTGCTCACTGGACAGGTGCCCACCCACCTCATCGGCAACGACGCCTTCCAGGAGGTGGATTCGGTGGGCGTCACCCGCCCCTGTGTCAAGCACAATTTTCTGGTCAAGGACGTGCGGGATCTCGCGCTCATCCTCAAGAAGGCCTTCTACATTGCCACCACCGGGCGGCCGGGACCGGTGGTGGTGGACATTCCCAAGGACGTGACAGCGGCCAAGGCCAAGTACGTCTACCCTAAGGAGATCCAGTTGCGCTCCTACAAGCCGGTGACCAAGGGGCACATTGGCCAGATCAAACGGGCCGTGAAGCTGCTCGTGCAGGCCGAACGTCCCATGATCTATACCGGCGGCGGAGTCATCCTGGATGGTGCCGCCAAGCCGCTCACCGAACTTACCCGCCTGCTGGGTTTTCCTATCACCAACACCCTCATGGGCCTAGGCGGCTATCCTGGTACCGACAAGCAGTTCCTGGGCATGCTGGGCATGCACGGCACCTACGAGGCCAACATGGCCATGCACCATTGCGACGTGTTGCTGGCGGTAGGCGCCCGCTTCGACGACCGGGTTACCGGCAACGTGGAGAAATTCTGTTCCAAGGCCAAGATCATCCATGTCGACATCGACCCCTCCTCCATCTCCAAGAACGTACGAGTGGACGTGCCCATCGTCGGCCGGGTGAGTGACGTGTTGGGTGAGATGATCCGCATCATTAAAGAGAAAAAACTCAAGCCCAGGCGCGAGGCCCTGGCGGCTTGGTGGCGTCAGATCGAGGAGTGGCGCGCCACCGAATGCCTCAAATATCAGTACAGCGACGAGGTCATCAAACCCCAGTACGTGCTGGAGCAGCTCTACAAGGTGACCCGGGGCAACGCCTTCGTCACCTCCGACGTGGGCCAGCATCAGATGTGGGCGGCGCAGTTCTACAAGTTCGACAAGCCCAACCGCTGGATCAATTCCGGCGGCCTGGGCACCATGGGTTTCGGCCTGCCGGCGGCCATGGGCGTGCAGTTCGGCCATCCCCGTTCCACGGTGGTATGTGTCACGGGCGAGGGCAGCATCCAGATGTGCATCCAGGAACTGTCTACCTGCCTGCAGTACGGCCTGCCCATCAAGATCGTCAATCTCAACAATCGCTATCTGGGCATGGTGCGCCAGTGGCAGGAGTTCTTCTACCAGGGGCGTTACGCCATGTCCTACATGGAGGCCCTGCCGGATTTCGTCCGCCTGGCGGAAAGCTACGGCCACGTGGGCATGCGCATCGAAAAGCCGGCCGATGTGGTGCCCGCCTTGGAGGAGGCCATGAAACTCAAGAAACGCCTGGTGTTCATGGATTTCATCACCGACCAGACGGAGAACGTCTATCCCATGATCCCCGCAGGCGCCGGTCTCAACGAAATGATCCTGGTGTAGCGAGCATGCGACGCATCATCTCGCTGTTGCTGGAAAACGAGGCCGGCGCGCTGTCCCGGGTGGCGGGGCTGTTCTCGGCGCGCGGCTACAACATCGAATCTCTGACGGTGGCGCCCACCGAGGATCCGTCCCTGTCGCGCATGACCATCGTCACCCACGGCTCCGACGAAATCATCGAGCAGATTACCAAACAGCTTAACAAACTCATCGACGTGGTGAAGTTGCAGGATCTCACGGAAGGCGCGCACATCGAACGGGAGATGTTGCTGATCAAGGTGCGCGCCGTGGACGCCGATCGGGAGGAGCTGATGCGTCTCACAGACATCTTCCGCGGCAGCATCATCGACGTGACCGGCCAGACCTTCACCATCGAGCTGACGGGCACGGGCGAAAAACTGGACGCCTTTATCCAGGCCGTGGATAACGAACTCATCCTGGAGACCGTGCGCTCCGGGGTCACCGGCATCGCCCGGGGCGAGAAGTGCCTGCGGGTATGAATCCCGCGGCTGTGTGGGCACCGCTTACATCGAGTTCATCGACCAACGAAAAATACGAAGGAAGAGAAGCAATGAAGATCTTCTATGACAAAGATGCCGACCTGTCCCTGATCCGGGGGATGCGGGTGGCCATTATCGGCTATGGTTCCCAGGGGCATGCCCACGCCAACAACCTCAAGGACTCGGGTGTGGACGTGGTGGTGGGACTGCGCCCCGGTTCGGCCTCCGAGACCAAGGCGCGCAACGCCGGGCTGGCCGTGGCGCCGGTGGCCGAGGCTGTGCGCGCAGCCGATCTGGTGATGATGCTGGTACCCGACGAACATCAGGCGGCGCTGTATCGCGACACCGTCGCACCCGCGCTCAAGCAGGGGGCGGTACTGGCCTTCGCCCACGGTTTCAACATCCATTACGGGCAGATCGAACCGCGGGCCGACCTGGACGTGATCATGGTCGCACCCAAGGGTCCGGGGCATCTGGTGCGTTCCACCTACACCCAGGGTGGCGGCGTGCCCACCCTGATCGCCGTCTATCAGGATGCCAGCGGGCGCGCCCGGGAGATCGCCCTCTCCTATGCCAGCGCCAACGGCGGCGGTCGGGCAGGGATCATCGAGACCACCTTCCGCGAGGAGACCGAGACCGATCTGTTCGGCGAGCAGGCGGTGCTGTGCGGCGGCGCCACCGCCCTGGTGCAGGCTGGTTTCGAGACCCTGGTGGAGGCCGGCTATGCCCCGGAGATGGCCTATTTCGAATGCCTGCACGAATTGAAGCTCATCGTCGATCTCATGTACGAGGGCGGCATCGCCAACATGCGCTATTCCATTTCCAATACGGCGGAATACGGTGACCTCACCCGCGGGCCGCGCATCATCAACGAGCAGACCCGCGAGGAGATGCGCCGCATCCTGCGCGAGATCCAAAGCGGCGAGTTCGCCCGTGAATATATCCTGGAGAACCAGGCCGGGGCGCCCACGCTCAAGGCCAAGCGGCGCCTGGGGCGCGAGCATCCCATCGAGGAGGTGGGTGCCCGCCTGCGGGACATGATGCCCTGGATCAAGGCCAACAAGATCGTCGATCGCGAGAAGAATTGAGTGAAGCGGCCGGTGACCGGGAGCGATCCGCGCTGATTCCGGTGCCGGTCCTGGATGGCAGGCGCCGATGGTGAATGGAGATCACCCCTTGATCGCCCGGCAGGGCTGGCCGTTCATCGGGACGGCCTCGGCGCTCGCCCTGCTGGTGCAGCTTACCGCCGGGGGCGTGTGGGCCCTGCCCCTGTGGCTGGCGGCTGGCATCCTGGCCTATCTGTTCCGCGATCCCGACCGCTCCATACCGCCCGCCCCTCTGGGGGTGGTGAGCCCGGTGGACGGCAAGGTGATCGCCGTACGCCAGGGGCACGATCCCTATCTTCAGCGCGAGGCCCTCGTTGTGGACCTGCACATGAATCGTACCGGCGTCTATAGTGCCCGCAGCCCGGTGGAGGGCAAGATCATGGAGATCTGGGTGGTGCGGGGAGAGGGGCGTTCTGCCCTCTGGGTACGTACCGACGAGGATGACGACGTGGTGCTGGCCATCCGCGTGCGGGGTCATCCGCTGCGTCCCCGTTGTTACGTGCACATCGGCGAGCGCATTGGTCAAGGTCAGCGTTGTGGTATCGTCGGTTTCGGTGGCGAGATCAGTGTGTTTTTGCCCGCCAATTCGCGCCTCCTGGTGAGCGCCGGGAATCGGTTGCGTGCGGGTTCGGATCTCCTGGCGCGCCTCGTACATTGAGGTGTGTGCCCCGAGACACATATATTTTCATTCATTCGAGATGGGACGAAGAGCGGCACAGAGGGCGGCGACATCGCAGCAATCCGGAACCGCGCCGGTCAGGCGCCGGCGCGGAATCTATCTGCTGCCCAATCTGTTCACCACCGCGGCCCTGTTCGCCGGATTCTATGCCATCGTCGCTGCCATCGACGGCCGCTTCGAGGCCGCCGGTATCGCCATCTTTGTGGCCCAGTTCATGGACGGCATCGACGGGCGGGTAGCGCGTCTCACCAATACCCAGAGCGATTTCGGGGTCGAGTACGACAGTCTCTCGGACATGATCGCCTTCGGCCTGGCGCCGGCGCTGGTGGTCTATGTCTGGTCGTTGTCCAGCCTGGGCAAGCTGGGTTGGCTGGCTGCTTTCATCTATACGGCGGGTGCTGCCCTACGACTGGCCCGTTTCAACACCCAGTCGGCCAGCATCGACAAGGCCTATTTCCAGGGCCTGCCCTCGCCGCCGGCGGCGGCCCTGCTGGCCGGTCTGGTCTGGTCCTGCTCTGACTATGGCATCCAGGGAGAGGACCTGGCGGGTCTGGTGTTGTTCCTCACCGTGGCCGCCGGGGTGCTCATGGTCAGCAACATCCGCTATCACAGCTTCAAGGACATCAATCTCAGGGATCGGGTGCCCTTCGTGGCGGTGCTGATCCTGGTGCTCATCTTCGTCTTCGTTTCCATCGATCCGCCCATCGTCCTGTTCGGTATGGCCGTCACCTATGCCCTCTCCGGGCCGGTCCTGACCCTCGTACAACTGCGCCGGCGGCGGGCTGAGAAAAAAGCAGGAAAGGCGGGGGCAGAGGACGGAGGACAGAGGACGGAGGAGGATCGGTAGGACGCTATCCTCTGGAGTCGTCTCCGCAAGTCCCGCATGTGCCGTATGCAGTCCATATGCAATCCGCCCGTATGCAATCCGCCCGTATGCAATCCGCCCGTATGCAATCCGCTTGGCAAGCGGCCGCGCCTGTTCTATAGTGGAAACATGGACTGCGCGTTCATCATCCCGTTTCCCTCGCGCCGGTGCCGCGGCGCCGGCCTGCTCCTGCTGCTGCCTGCGGGCAGCGCGTAAAGACACTCTTCATTTTCCATCGCCTTTGATCCACCCCCATCCGGAGTTCCGGTTTTTTCCGGGCCTTTTTTCGGGCGCGCATTTTGCCGGTCGGGGGAGGTCGGTTACACTGAATGCCCAGCGGAGCAGCCCATGAACAGCAAAGAGCGCTTGATCATCTTCGACACCACCTTGCGGGACGGCGAGCAAAGCCCCGGCGCCTCCATGACCCGGGACGAGAAGGTGCGTATCGCCAAGGCCCTGGAACGCATGCGCGTGGACGTCATCGAAGCCGGATTTCCCATCGCCAGCCCCGGGGATTTCGAGGCGGTGCAGGCCGTGGCCCGTGCCGTGCGTGACAGCCGCGTGTGCGGCCTGGCGCGGGCCCTGGAACAGGACATCGACCGGGCCGGCGAGGCCCTGCGCGAGGCACAGGCCTCGCGCATCCACACCTTCATCGCCACCTCGCCCATCCACATGCAGAGAAAACTACGCATGAGCCCGGAACAGGTACTGGAGCAGGCGGTGTGGGCCGTGCGTCATGCCCGCCGCTACACGGACGACGTGGAGTTCTCGCCCGAGGACGCCGGTCGCTCCGAGATCGATTTTCTCTGCCGCGTGCTGGAGGCGGTCATCGAGGCCGGTGCCAGCACCGTCAACATTCCCGACACCGTGGGTTACAACGTGCCGGATCAGTTCGGCGCCTTGATCCGCCAGTTGCGCGAGCGGGTGCCCAATTCGGATCGGGCGGTGTTCTCCGTCCACTGCCACAACGACCTGGGGTTGGCGGTGGCCAACTCGCTGGCGGCAGTGTTGAACGGGGCGCGCCAGGTGGAATGCACCATCAATGGCCTGGGGGAACGGGCCGGCAACGCCGCCCTGGAGGAAGTGGTGATGGCGGTGCGCACGCGCCAGGATCTCTTTCCCTGCGATACCGCGCTGGACACCACCCAGATCGTGCCCACCAGCCGCCTGGTGTCCGGTATCACCGGTTTTCCCGTGCAGCCCAACAAGGCCATCGTCGGCGCCAACGCCTTCGCCCACGAGTCGGGCATCCACCAGGACGGGGTGCTCAAGAGCCGCGAGACCTACGAGATCATGCGTGCCGAGGACGTGGGCTGGAGTGCCAACCGCATGGTGCTGGGCAAGCACTCGGGGCGCAATGCCTTCCGTACCCGGCTCAAGGAACTGGGCATCGTCTTCGAGTCCGAGGAAGAACTCAACGAGGCCTTCGCCCGCTTCAAGGAACTGGCGGACAAGAAACACGAGATCTACGACGAGGATCTCCAGGCCCTGGTGACGGATGCCAGTCTGGCCGCCGAGAACGAACGCCTCAAGCTGGTGTCCCTGCGGGTCTGTTCCGAGACCGGCGAGCGCCCGGTGGCGGAGGTCACCCTGTGGTTCGATGGCGAGGAACACCACGTGACGGCGGAGGGCAGCGGTCCGGTGGATGCCACCTTCAAGGCCATCGATTCCCTGGTGGACAGCGGCACCGAATTGCAGCTCTATTCGGTCAACGCCATCACCAGCGGTACCGACTCGCAGGGAGAGGTGACCGTGCGCCTGGAGAAGGCCGGGCGCATCGTCAACGGCCAGGGTGCCGACACCGACATCGTCATCGCCTCGGCCAAGGCCTATATCAACGCCCTCAACAAGATCCTGGCGCCGGTGCAGCGGGCCCATCCCCAGGTATGAACGAGGCGTGAATGCCGTGGCAGCGGGGGCACCCCGGACCCAGGATTGACCCAAGATTCGGATTCGAATCCGGATTCAGAATTCGAGGGCAAGGATCAAGGCGTCCTCGCGGCCGCCGCGGGCGGGGTAATAATCCCGGCGCCGCCCCACCTCGTTGAAGCCCAGGCTGCGGTAGAGCTGGATGGCGGCCGTGTTGGAGGGGCGGACCTCCAGGATCAGGCTGTCCACACCGGCGCTGCGGGCCTTGTCCATGAGAAAGGCCAACAGCTTGCGTGCCACCCCCCGGCGCCGGTGATGGGGGTGCACGCACAGGTTGAGGAGATGGGATTCGCCGGCGCCGATGGAAAGGATGCCGTAGGCCACCAGGCGCCGGCCCTGCTCGGCCACGTAACAGTGGTAGCCCATGCGCAGGCAGTCCCGGAAGATGCCTTCCGTCCAGGGGAATTCGTAGGCCATTTCTTCGATGGCCAGCACCTGGGGCAGGTCCACGTCCCGCATGGGGCGATAGAGCAGCGCCAGCGGGGTGTTCGCCGGCGCCGTACTCGGCCCGGACTCGCGGGCCCTTTCAACATCTTCACCGGCATCCTTTTGGGGATCCCGGGCCGGGGTGTCGCCGGACTCGCCGCTGGCGGCGCTCATGACGCCGTCGCCTCTACTTCGCTTTCCAGGGTTTCGGCGAAAACCTGCCGCGCGAACTTGAGGTCCAGCCACACCTTGCGCTTTTCCTTGGGCGAGCGCAGCAGGTAGGCCGGGTGGTAGGTGACCACCACGGGGATGCCCGCCGCCCCGTAGCGGTAGCGGCGCCCGCGCATGGCGCCGATGGGGGTGTCGGTCTTGAGCAGATTCTGGGCGGCGATGCGCCCCAGCGCCAGGATGATGTGCGGCTGCAGCAGGGCCACCTGGCGTTGCAGATAGGGTTCGCACCGGACCACTTCCTCCGGGCGGGGGTCGCGGTTGCGGGGCGGGCGGCACTTGAGGATGTTGGCGATGTAGACCTCCTCGCGGCGCAGGCCGATGGCCCGCAGCATCTCGTTGAGCAGTTGGCCGGCCCGCCCCACGAAGGGTTCGCCCTGGCGGTCCTCGTCCGCGCCCGGGGCTTCGCCCACGATGAGCCAGTCCGCCTCCCGGTTGCCCACACCGAACACGGTCTGGGTGCGGGTCTTGTGCAGTTCGCACAGGGTGCAGCGGGCCACCCGGGCCTCCAGGGCCTCCCAATCGAGCCGATCGAGATCGGCATGATCGAGGCCGTGATGATCGAAATTGACTGCCGTATCGTTATCCTTCTTCCTGTTTTCCTGCGGACGGTCGTCCGCCGCGGTCCGGCGCCACACCGGGATCTCCAGCGCTGCCAGCACCTCCAGTTGCCGCCGGCTCAAGGGGTGGGGAGGGGTCATGCCAGTCGCTTGTATTTGATGCGGTGGGGCTGATCGGCCTCGATGCCTAGCCGCCGGCGCCGGTCGGCTTCGTAGTCGGCATAGTTGCCCTCGAACCATTCCACGTGGCTGTCGCCCTCGAAGGCCAGGATGTGGGTGGCGATGCGGTCCAGGAACCAGCGGTCGTGGGAGATGACCACGGCACAGCCCGGGAAGGCCAGCAGGGCCTCTTCCAGGGCCCGCAGGGTCTCCACGTCCAGGTCGTTGGTGGGTTCGTCCAGCAACAGCACGTTGCCGCCGCTCTTGAGCAGTTTGGCCAAGTGTACGCGGTTGCGCTCGCCGCCGGAGAGTTCGCCGATGCGTTTCTGCTGGTCCGGTCCCTTGAAGTTGAAGCGGGCGCAATAGGAACGCGAGGGGGTCTGGTATTTGCCCACGGTGATGAGGTCCTGGCCGTCCGAGATCTCCTCCCATACGGTCTTGCGGTCGTCGAGGGCGTCTCGGGACTGATCCACGTAGGCGATCTGCACCGTCTCGCCGATGCGGATCTCGCCGCTGTCCGGCCGTTCCTGGCCGGTGATCATGCGGAACAGGGTGGTCTTGCCGGCGCCGTTGGGACCGATGACGCCGACGATGCCGCCGCGGGGCAGGTTGAAGCTCAAGCCATCGATGAGCAGGCGGTCACCGTAGCCCTTGCGCAGCTCGCGCGCCTCGATTACCAGGTCCCCCAGGCGGGGGCCCGGCGGGATGTAGATCTCCTGGGTCTCGTTGCGGCGCTGGAATTCCTGTTTGGCCAGTTCCTCGAACCGGGCCAGGCGGGCCTTGCTCTTGGCATGGCGGCCCTTGGGGTTGCTGCGCACCCACTCCAGCTCCGCCTTCATGGCCCGCTGGCGGGCGCTTTCCTGGCGTTCCTCCTGCGCCAGGCGCCTTTCCTTCTGTTCCAGCCAGGAGGAATAGTTGCCCTCCCAGGGAATGCCGTGGCCGCGGTCCAGTTCCAGGATCCAGCCGGCGACATTGTCGAGGAAATAGCGGTCGTGGGTGATGGCCACCACGGTGCCCGGGAATTCGTGCAGGTAGCGCTCCAGCCAGGCCACGGACTCGGCGTCCAGGTGATTGGTGGGTTCGTCCAGCAGCAACATGTCGGGGCTGGAGAGCAGCAGGCGGCACAGGGCCACCCGGCGCCGCTCGCCGCCGGACAGTTTGGTCACGTCCGCGTCCCATGGGGGCAGGCGCAGGGCGTCTGCGGCGATCTCCAGCTTGCGTTCCAGATTGTGGGCGTCCGCCGCCTGGATGATGTTCTCCAGGCGTCCTTGTTCCTCGGCCAGGGCGTCGAAGTCCGCATCGGGTTCGGCGTAGGCGGCGTAGATCTCTTCCAGGCGCTGCTGGGCCGCCTTGATTTCGGACAGTCCTTCCTCCACGTTGCC
The DNA here is from genome assembly GCA_015488555.1 of Gammaproteobacteria bacterium. Lineage (GTDB taxonomy): Bacteria > Pseudomonadota > Gammaproteobacteria > SZUA-140 > SZUA-140 > S012-109. Next base: position 25,783 of record WFNO01000090.1, on the reverse strand, counting down.
GCGCACGTCCTTGGCCGGATCCAGCTGGGGCTCTTGAGGCAGGTAGCCGATGCGAATCCCCGGCTGCGGGCGGGCCTCGCCCTCGTAATCCCGGTCCACCCCGGCCATGATGCGCAGCAGGGTGGACTTACCGGCGCCGTTGAGTCCCAGCACGCCGATCTTGGCGCCGGGGAAGAAGGACAGGGAGATGTCTTTGAGGATGACTCGCTTGGGGGGGACCACCTTGGTCACCCCGTTCATGGTGTAAATGTATTGCGCCATGGTGTGACTGCTCGATCTTGGATGTCCGATTGGAAGTGATGCGGCCAAAGCATAGCACAATCACCGTGCAGCGGACTGCGCCCGCGCCCCTGCCGGCGGGGTTGTCCCGTTTTCCATCCCACCGCCATTCGACTTCCGGTCTGCTTTCAACGGGATGGCCCCGGGAGTAAAATACGGGGATGGACGAGGTGAAACGCCTGCGGGAGGCGGTACGGGAACTGAAGGCGCTGCAGACCCTGGGGGAGTGGATCCGGTGGGGGGCGGCACGCCTGGAAGAGGCGGGCGTGTGTTGCGGCCACGGACTGGCGGCCCCCGGGGACGAGGCCGCCTACTTGGCCCTGCATGCACTGGGGCTGCCACCCGAGGTTCCTGCACCGGTTTTCGATACCGCGCTCACTGCCGGAGAGCGGCAGGCGGTGGTGGACCTGATCCGCCGCCGCATCGAGGAACGCCGGCCGGCGGCCTATCTCACGCGCGAGGCCTGGTTCTGCGGCCTGCGGTTCTATGTGGACGAGCGGGTATTAATTCCCCGCTCTCCCATCGCCGAACTCATCGATGCGGGATTCGCGCCCTGGCTGGAGCCGCAGGCGGAGGTGCGCCGCATCCTGGACCTCGGCACCGGCTGCGGCTGCATCGCCATCGCCTGCGCCTATGCCTTTCCCGAGGCGGAGATAGATGCTGCAGACCTCTCCACCGACGCCCTGGCGGTGGCGCGCTACAACATCCGCCGTCACGGTCTGGGGCAGCGCGTGCGCCCCGTGCATTCCGATCTGTTCGCCGCCCTGGGCGGCGCGCGTTACGATCTCATCGTCAGCAATCCACCCTATGTGAGCCCGCAGGAGCTGGCCGGCCTGCCCCCCGAGTACCGGCACGAGCCGGAGCACGGGCTGCGGGCTGGGGACGAAGGCCTGGAGTATATCCTGCGCATCCTGCGCGAGGCCCGCCGGCATCTGCGGCCGCACGGCCTGCTGGTGGTGGAGGTGGGCGCCGCCCGTGAAGCCCTGGAGCGGCGCCTGCCGTTCCTGCCCTTCGTCTGGCCGGAGTTTACGCGCGGTGGGGAGGGCGTGTTCGTGCTGCCGGCCAGCGCCTTGCCCACCCGGCCCGAGGCCCTTGGGCTATAATAGGCCTTTGGCGGGCCGTTGGAATTCGCTCGGGCGAGTGCGAGACCAGGCGAGAATGGCCGGGAAAATGCAGTTTACAAATGGTGAGCATTTCGAGGCCATTTTCAACCGGAACGCGCCGCGTAAGTAGCATTGCAACAGCCTGCCAGAATCGCCACCAGCCGCTGGAAAGGAAAAGGCCCATGGACCAGTCCATCGTATTCAATCTCGAACTCATCCGCCGCTACGACAAGAGCGGGCCCCGCTATACTTCCTATCCCACCGCCGTGCAATTCCACGAGGGCTTCGGAGAGGCGGACTACCGGGCCTGTGCCGCCGCCGCCAATGCCGAGCCCGTGTTGCGGCCGCTGTCCCTGTACTTACACATCCCTTTCTGCGACACCCTGTGTTTCTACTGCGCCTGCAACAAGATCGCCACCAAGAACCGGGCCCATGCCGGACCCTATCTGGAGGATCTGCATCGCGAGATCGCCCTGCAGGGGGCGCTGTTCCCGCGCGCGCGCGTGGTCGATCAGTTGCATTGGGGCGGGGGCACGCCCACCTTCATCAGCCACCGGCAGATGGCCGATCTGATGGCGCAGACCCGGCGCCATTTCACCCTGCGCGAGGACGACGGCGGCGAGTATTCCATCGAGATCGATCCCCGAGAGGTGCAAGAGGACACCATCCGCTTCCTGCGCGAGTTGGGCTTCAATCGCATGAGCATGGGGGTGCAGGACTTCGATCCCCGGGTGCAGCGGGCCGTGAACCGCATCCAGACCGAGGAGCAGACCTTCCGCGTGCTGGAACAGGCCCGGGAGGCGGGCTTTAAGTCCGTGAGCGTGGATCTCATCTATGGCCTGCCCCACCAGAGCACGGACAGTTTCGGGCGCACGGTGGAGAAGGTCATTGCCGCCGGACCCGACCGCCTGTCGGTGTTCAACTACGCCCACCTGCCGGAGCTGTTCAAACCCCAGCGCCGCATCCGGGCCGAGGATCTGCCGGCGCCGGCGGAGAAGCTGGCCATCCTGCAACAGACCATAGAGCAGCTCACGGCCGCGGGCTATGTCTACATCGGCATGGATCACTTCGCCCGGCCCGGGGACGAACTGGCGGTGGCGCAGCGTGAAGGAACGCTCTACCGCAACTTCCAGGGCTATTCCACCCACGCCGAATGCGACCTCGTCGGCCTGGGGGTGACCTCCATCAGCATGGTGGGGGACTGTTACGCCCAGAACGTCAAGGACACGGAAGCCTACCGCAAGCGCCTGGCGCTGGACCGCCTGCCGGTGTACCGGGGGGTGCGCCTGTCGGCCGACGATCGCCTACGGCGCGAGGTCATCACCCGGCTCATCTGCCATTTCGAACTGGAGTATCCGGTGGTGGAAAGGGCCCATGGCATCGTTTTCTCCGAGTATTTCGCCGCGGAATTGCAGGAGCTGCGGCAGATGGAGACCGACGGCCTGCTGGTCCTGGAGCCCACCGCCATCCGCGTGTGGCCCGCGGGCCGGCTTCTGATCCGGAACATCTGCATGGTCTTCGACAAATATCTGCGGGAGCGGCCGGTCCAGCGTTTTTCCAAAGTGATCTGAGGGCCGCGCCGCTTCCCGCCACCCGCCGGTCGAGCGGTACGGCTTTTCCTTGTCTCCGATCCCCGGCCTCCTGTATCTTTCTGCCATGTCCGGCAACAGCATCGGCAAACTGTTCACCGTCACCACCTTCGGCGAGAGCCATGGTCCCGCCCTGGGCTGTATCGTGGACGGCTGTCCGCCGGGACTGTCTCTGTGCGAGGCGGATCTGCAGCGCGACCTGGACCGGCGCAAGCCCGGGCAGTCGCGCCACACCACCCAGCGGCGGGAGGCGGACCGGGTGGAGATCCTGTCCGGTGTCTTCGAGGGACGTACCACGGGTACGCCCATCGGCCTGTTGATCTACAACGTGGATCAGCGCTCCAAGGACTATTCCGAGATCAAGGACCGCTTCCGGCCCGGGCACGCCGACTATACTTACCAGCAGAAATACGGTTTCCGTGACTTTCGTGGCGGCGGGCGTTCCTCGGCCCGGGAGACCGCCATGCGGGTGGCGGCGGGGGGCATCGCCAAGAAATATCTGCGCGAGCACTGCGGCGTCACCATCCGCGGCTACCTGGCGCAACTGGGCCCCATCCGCGCCGAGACCCTGGACTGGGAGGAGGTGGAGCGCAATCCCTTCTTCTGTCCCGACGCCGCCAAGGTGGCGGCGATGGAGGCCTTCATGGACGCCCTGCGCAAGGAAGGCAATTCCATCGGCGCCCGCATCAACGTGGTGGCCAGCGGCGTGCCGCCCGGCTGGGGGGAGCCGGTGTTCGACCGGCTGGATGCGGACATCGCCCATGCCATGATGAGCATCAACGCGGTCAAGGGGGTGGAGATCGGCGCGGGTTTCGCTTGCGTGGAGCAGAAGGGCACCGAGCACCGGGACGAGATCACGCCCGAGGGATTCCTTAGCAATCACGCCGGCGGTGTCCTGGGCGGTATCTCCAGCGGCCAGGACATCCTGGTGAGCCTCGCCCTCAAGCCCACTTCCAGCCTGCGCCTGCCGGCGCGCAGCGTGGACGTGCACGGCCGGCCGGTGGAGGTGGTCACCAAGGGGCGCCACGATCCCTGCGTGGGCATCCGGGCCACGCCCATCGCCGAGGCCATGCTGGCCATCGTGCTCATGGATCACATGCTGCGCCATCGGGCCCAGAACGCCGGGGTGCGTTCGCAGACCCCCGTCATTCCCCCCGCCCCCTGAGCGGTGCATCGATGAAGGCGGCGATCGCGCGCCCGTGTGGGGCGGCTGGTGCCGCTTCGGTAGACATCCGGATGACTTTACGGGCGTGATCCTTCTGCAGGCTTCATGTATCTCCGCCTCTCCAATTTCTATTTCTGGTATTTCGCCACCCTGGGGGCGCTCATTCCTTACTGGGGCCTGTATCTCCAGTCCTTGGGTTTCGCGGCCGGCGACATCGGCGAGCTGGTGGCCGCGCTCATGGCCACCAAACTGGTGGCGCCCTATCTCTGGGGTTGGCTCGCCGATCATCACGGGCGCCCCATGTACATCGTGCGCGGGGCGGCGCTGGCGGCCCTCGTCGCCTTCTCTGGAGTGCTCTGGCGCCAGGAATTCGCCTGGCTGATGCTGGTCACGGTGATCTTCAGCTTCTTCTGGAATGCCGCACTGCCACAATTCGAGGCCTATACCCTGAACCGCCTGGGACCGGCTGTGCATCGCTACAGCCGGGTGCGCCTGTGGGGTTCCGTGGGCTTCATCGTCGCGGTGGCCGGCCTGGGACCGGTGCTCCAGGGATGGGGGGCGCAGCTGTTGCCGGTGGTGCTGGTGGTCCTGCTGGCTTGTCTGTGGCTTGGCACGCTGGCCCTCGAAGACGGCCCGTGCCCGCCATCCCGGCAGCCGGCCGGGGCCATCGGCGAGGTGCTGCGGCGCCGCGAGGTTCAGGTCCTTCTGCTGGTGTGTTTTCTCATGCAGCTCAGTCACGGCCCGTACTACACCTTCTATTCCATCTATCTGGAGGCGCACGGCTACGGCCGCAGTCTCATCGGCCAGCTCTGGGCCCTGGGCGTGATTGCCGAGATCGTCGTGTTTCTGTTCATGCACCGGCTGTTGCCGCGTTTCGGCGTCCGCCGCCTGCTGTTCGCCAGCCTGTTGCTCACCACCCTGCGCTGGGTGCTCATCGCCGGCTTCGTGAACGTGCTGCCGGTGCTGGCCGCGGCCCAGCTGCTGCACGCCGCGAGCTTCGGTCTCTATCATGCGGTGGCCATCACCCTGGTGCACCGGTATTTCCGCGATCGCCACCAGGGCCGCGGGCAGGCCCTCTACAGCAGCGTGAGTTTCGGTGCCGGAGGTGCGGCCGGGAGCCTCTTGAGCGGCTACCTGTGGCAGGGCATGGGGGCGGAGGCCACCTATCTCTCCGCCGCCGCGGTGAGCGCCGTGGCGCTGTTGCTCGCACGCGCGCTGCCCATTGAAAAGCAGGAATGACCGCGGTCCCAGCATGAGGCGGATGGTTTGACGCCATTGAGATGGCGGCGTATCATCCACACCCTTGATTTCGTATACGGTGTCGCTCGGGGCCAGCAGCGGTGACCAATGCCGATGTCGACGGGGTATAGCGCAGCCTGGTAGCGCGCCAGCTTTGGGAGCTGGATGTCGGGGGTTCGAATCCCTCTACCCCGACCATCTCAGCAATGCCGGCGGGTCCCGCGTGGCACCCGGCGATGCCGAGGCTGGACCCGTCAGCGCGCCGCCGGCAGGCGGAGGATGGCCATGCGCCCGTAGCTCATCTGGATAGAGCATCGGCCTTCTAAGCCGAGGGTAGCAGGTTCGAATCCTGCCGGGCGCGCCACAGTACGACGAACCGATGGTGGGCGTAGCTCAGTTGGTAGAGCCCCGGATTGTGATTCCGGTTGTCGTGGGTTCGAGTCCCATCGCTCACCCCAATGCCCGATGCACCCGCCCGGCTGTTCGCCGCACAAAGTGTTGCAGTGTCCGGGCCGGTTGTGCTTCACTTAACTGGAATTACTCTTCTATATCACGGGCCGTTAGCTCAGTTGGTAGAGCAGCTGACTCTTAATCAGCGGGTCCTAGGTTCGAGCCCTAGACGGCCCACCATCCTGATCCCGCCGCTGAACCGCTGGATGATCCCGAAGTGGACCGATGCGGGTGGATTTGTCCGGATGTGGCTCGCGCGCTTGGATTCCATTTTGGCCACCACCATCTTTCTTACGTCGGGTCACGGGCGGGCGCCGTTCCCGCTGCCTTTGCCGGTGTGGGGAGGTCGGATTGATGCCGGGTGTGGAAGGGGCTGCCTGGCACCAGGGCGGCCGAACCGATTCGATACGCCAATCCGGTATAATGGACTGCCGGCCAGGATGGGCTGGGCCGGCAGAGACCGTCTTCCTTGCGAAAGTGGCGGAATTGGTAGACGCGCTGGTTTTAGGTACCAGTGGGGCAACCCGTGAGAGTTCGAGTCTCTCCTTTCGCACCATAGGACACCTGCGGTGGAGTTTTAATAATAGTTTGATTTGTATGAAATTTTTTGAGGTCTGAGGATCCAAGATGCAAGTTTCCGTCGAAACCACCAGCGGCCTCGAGCGCCGCATGACCGTGGTCATTCCCGCCGAAGAGATCGAGAAGGAGGTCGAGAGCCGCCTGCGCTCGCTGAGCCGCCGGGTGAAGATGAAAGGTTTTCGGCCGGGCAAGGTACCGTTGAGCGTGGTGGCCAGCCAGTACGGGCCTCAGGTCCGCCAGGAGGTCTTGAGCGAGGTGACCCAGAACAGCCTCCGGGAGGCTATCGCCCGGGAGAACCTGCAACTGGCCAGCCGGCCGCGCATCGAGGTGCAGAATGTGGCCCCGGGAGAGAACTACGAATACACGGCGGTGTTCGAGGTCTTCGCCCAGTTCGATCTGGCACCGGTGAAACAGCTCAAGATCACCCGGCCGGTCGCCGAAATCACGGAGCAGGACGTGGATGAGATGGTGGAGAACCTGCGCCGCCAGCGGGCCCGCTGGGAAGAAGTGCAGCGCCCCGCCCAGACCGGCGACCGGGTGGTGGTCGACTATCTCGGAACTGTGGACGGCCAGCCCTTCGAGGGTGGCGAAGCCAAAGAAGTGGCCGTAGTGTTGGGGGAGGGGAAGTTCATCGCCGGCTTCGAAGAAGGGCTGCACGGCGTTCGCGCGGGAGACGAACGCACTCTCGAAGTGACCTTTCCCGAGGATTACCGCGTAACCGAACTGGCCGGCAGGCCGGCCTGCTTCGAGGTGCGCGTACACAGTGTGGCGGAATCCGTGTTGCCGGAATTGGACGAGGATTTCGTGCGCAGCTACGACGTGGCCGACGGTTCCCTGGAGAGCCTGCGCCAGGAGGTCCGCCGCAACATGGAGGACGAATTGGCCCAAGCCATCCGGGAGCGCGTCAAGCAGCAGGTCATGGACGAGCTGTTGCAGGCCAATCCCATCGAACTGCCCCGTTCGCAGGTGGAGGAGCGAATCGACCTGCTCATGAATCGCATGCGAGACACCTTACAGCGCCAGGGAATGGCTCCCGAGGCGGTGCAATTGGACCGCGCCATGTTCGAGGAGCAGGCCCGCAAACAGGTGGCCTTGCAGATGCTCACGGCAGAGATCGTCCAGCAGCAACGACTGCAGGCCACTCCGGAACAGGTGCGGGCCAAAGTGGAATCCCTGGCCGCCGCCTACGAGCAACCGGAAGAGGTGGTGCGCTGGTATTATGCTGACCGTCAGCGCCTGGCGAGCATCGAGTCCATGGTGCTGGAAGACGCCGTGGTGGATTGGATCCTGTCCCAGGCCCTGGTAAACGAGGAGCCGGCCACCTTCGGGGAGGTGATGCGCGGGCGCCAGGAAGCAGCGTCGTGATCTGCCGTTAGTGCGGGCCCGACGACCCACCCGTTTCAGGATTCCTGTACGCTAGGCCGCAACGCCGCCTGGGTTCTACTGGTTGCCTAGAAATACGGGATCCTAGTTGGAGACGTGGGCGAAAAAGCGAGTAGAATCATTGAGAATGCAGGACAATTCCGGCCGCTTTACTGCGGGAATGTCAAGACTGAAAATGCCCGTCCTCAAAGGGTATAATTAAAGGGTGTGGAGAAGATGACCGATAGGAATTCACAGCGAGGGGCGCATGGGATGAGTGCTATGAATCTGGTGCCGATGGTGGTGGAGCAGTCGTCACGAGGCGAACGTGCCTACGACATCTTTTCCCGGCTTCTCAAAGAACGCGTCATCTTTCTGGTGGGCCCCATCGAGGATCACATGGCTAATCTAGTCGTGGCTCAGATCCTGTTCCTGGAGTCCGAGAATCCGGACAAGGACATTCATCTCTACATCAATTCTCCCGGGGGCTCGGTCAGTGCCGGACTGTCCGTCTATGATACCATGCAATTCGTCAAGCCCGACATCAGCACCATGTGCGTGGGTCAGGCGGCCAGCATGGGAGCCTTGTTGCTGGCCGGCGGTGCCAAGGGCAAGCGCTATGCCCTGCCGCATGCCCGCATCATGATTCATCAGCCGCTGGGCGGTTTCCAAGGCCAGGCCACTGATATCGACATCCATGCGCGAGAGATCCTCCGTACCCGGGATCGTTTGAATGAGATTCTGGTCAAACACACAGAGCAGCCTCTGGAGAAGGTCCAAGCCGATACCGACCGGGATTTCTTCATGACCAGTGAGGAGGCAGTGGAATACGGCCTCATCGACGCGGTCATGCGGCACCGCTGACCCGCAGTGGTGCCTGTAACGATTTTGAGTCACCAAATGAACGGGCAGGATATGCTATGAGCGATGACAGGCACAACAAGGGCAACGATGGCGACAAGGGCGACAAGCTCCTGTATTGTTCCTTCTGTGGCAAGAGCCAACACGAAGTACGCAAGCTGATCGCCGGACCTTCGGTATTCGTCTGTGACGAATGCGTGGAATTGTGCAATGACATCATCCGGGAAGAAGTGCAGGAGAAGTCCTCGTCGCTGAAGGGTTCCAAGTTGCCCACTCCCCAGGAGATCAACGCCATCCTCGACGAGTACGTGGTGGGTCAGGCACGGGCCAAGAAGGTGTTGTCGGTGGCGGTCTACAACCACTACAAGCGCCTGGAAGTGGGAGTGAAAAAAGACGACGTGGAACTCTCCAAGAGCAACATCCTTCTCATCGGTCCCACCGGTTGCGGAAAGACCCTGTTGGCCGAGACCCTGGCCCGCCTGCTCAACGTCCCGTTCACCATCGCCGATGCCACCACCCTTACGGAAGCGGGTTATGTGGGCGAAGACGTGGAGAACATCATCCAGAAGCTCCTGCAGAAGTGCGACTACGACGTGGAGAAGGCCCAGAGTGGCATCGTCTATATCGACGAGATCGACAAGATCTCCCGCAAGTCGGACAATCCCTCCATCACCCGGGATGTGTCCGGTGAGGGCGTGCAGCAGGCCCTGCTCAAGCTCATCGAGGGTACGGTAGCCTCGGTGCCGCCGCAGGGTGGGCGCAAGCATCCGCAGCAGGAGTTTCTCCAGGTGGATACGTCTAACATCCTGTTCATCTGCGGCGGTGCCTTCGCTGGGCTGGACAAGATCATCCGTGACCGCTCCGAGAAGGGCGGCATCGGTTTTTCCGCCGAGGTCAAGAGCAAGGACGAGCAGAAGAACGTGGGTGAGCTGCTGCACTCGGTAGAGCCCGAGGATCTCATCAAGTACGGTCTCATCCCCGAGTTCGTGGGCCGCCTGCCGGTGGTGGCCACCCTCGACGAACTGGATGAGGAGGCCCTGGTGAAGATTCTCACCGAACCCAAGAACGCACTCACCAAGCAGTTCGCCAAACTCTTCGAGATGGAGAACTGTGAACTAGAGTTTCGCGAGGACGCCCTGCGGGCGGTGGCACGCAAGGCCATGGAACGCAAGACCGGGGCCCGCGGGCTGCGTTCCATTCTGGAGCACGTGTTGCTGGATACCATGTATGAGCTACCTTCTCTGGAGAAGGTGACCAAGGTGGTGATCGACGCAAGCGTCATCGAGGGCGAGACCGATCCAATCCTGATCTACGAAGGCGGAGAGAAGCAATTAACTCTCAGCAAGGAGTGAGTGATTGCGGGCACACTGAGAGTGTTGCCGCGCAAGCGCTGCCAGAGACGGACACATGCCTCCTCTTCTTGCTTGCCCTTCGGTATCCGTGCCCTTATCCGCTGCAGGGCTCCTCTTCCGGGGTATCCCTATAACCAGGGTATGGGTGCTTGAAAGCCAGCTGCCCGGGCCTCATATCCAGGAAAACGGCGTCGTTCCGTCCCTGCGGTGGCAAGCCGCCGCGTATGCCGGTGTGCCCGGATCCTTGCCACCCATGCAGTCGTTAAGAGAGGAATCGTCATGTCACAGAACGAAGACACCCCGGTTGTAAACGACCAGGATCAGAATCAGAAGATCCTGCCTGTGCTGCCGCTGCGGGACGTGGTGGTCTACCCGCACATGGTTATCCCCCTGTTCGTCGGGCGGGAGAAGTCCATTCGTGCCCTGGACAGCGCCATTTCAGCGGACAAACAGATCATGCTGGTGGCGCAAAAGTCTGCATCTGTGGACGACCCTGGTCCGAACGACATCTATCGGGTGGGGACCGTGGCTACCATCCTGCAGCTCCTGAAACTGCCGGACGGCACGGTGAAGGTGCTGGTGGAAGGCCTGGAACGGGCCCGCATCATCCACTTCACCGAGAACGAAGCCCACTTCAGCGCCCAGATCGCCATCCTCAAGTCCACTCCGCCCACGGAGCGCGAGGCGGAGGTGCTGGGGCGCTCTATCATGGGTCAGTTCGAACAGTACGTGAAACTCAATAACAAGGTGCCGCCGGAGATCCTGTCTTCGCTGGCGGGTATCGAGGACGTGGGGCGCCTGGGCGACACCATCGCTGCTCACATGACCCTCAAGGTGGAAGAGCGCCAGACCTTGCTGGAATTGCTCAAGGTACGTGACCGTTTGGAGAAACTGATGGCCCTGCTCGAATCCGAACTGGATCTCTTGCAGGTGGAGAAGCGCGTGCGCGGCCGGGTCAAGAAGCAGATGGAGAAGAGCCAGCGCGAGTACTATCTCAACGAGCAGATGAAGGCCATCCAGAAGGAGCTGGGTGAGCTGGAGGACGTACCCAACGAGATCGAGGAACTGAGCCGCAAGATCGAGAAGGCGGGCATGCCCAAGGAGGTGAAGAAGAAGGCCACTGCTGAACTCAACAAGCTGAAGATGATGTCGCCCATGTCGGCCGAGGCCACCGTGGTGCGCAACTACATCGACTGGCTGGTGAACGTACCCTGGAAGAAGCGCACCAAGATTTGCCGCGACCTGGCCAAGGCGGAAGCCGTGCTGGAGGCCGACCATTATGGTTTGGAGAAGGTCAAGGAGCGCATCCTGGAGTATCTCGCGGTGCAGCAGCGGGTGGACAAGCTCAAGGGGCCCATTCTCTGCCTGGTGGGGCCGCCCGGTGTGGGCAAGACCTCACTGGGGCGTTCCATCGCCCGGGCCACCAATCGCAAGTTCGTGCGCATGTCCCTGGGCGGCGTGCGGGACGAGGCCGAGATCCGCGGTCACCGGCGTACCTATATCGGTTCCATGCCGGGCAAGATCGTGCAGAATCTAGTCAAGGCCGAGACCCGTAACCCGCTGTTTCTGCTGGACGAGATCGACAAGATGGCCATGGACTTTCGGGGTGATCCAGCGGCCGCTCTGCTGGAGGTGCTGGATCCGGAGCAGAACAACGCCTTCAACGACCATTATCTGGAGGTAGACTACGATCTTTCCGAGGTGATGTTCGTCTGCACCGCCAACAGCATGAACATCCCGGCCCCCCTGCTGGATCGTATGGAAGTGATCCGCTTGTCTGGTTACACGGAAGACGAGAAAGTCAATATCGCCCTGCGTTATCTGATTCCCAAACAGATCAAGACCAACGGCCTGCAGGAATCCGAGATCGCCATCAGCGAAGGCGCGATTCGCAACATCATCCGCTACTACACCCGCGAGGCGGGTGTGCGCGGCCTGGAGCGCGAAATCGCCAAGATCTGCCGCAAGGTGGTCAAGGAGATCCTGCTCAAGCCAGCCAAGAAGAAGATGGTGGTCACGTCGCGCAACTTGCACAGATACCTGGGAGTGCGCCGCTTCCGTTACGGTCTGGCGGAGGAACACGACCAGATTGGTCATGTCACCGGGCTGGCCTGGACCGAGGCCGGTGGCGACCTGCTCACTATTGAAACCGCCGTGGTCAAGGGCAAGGGCAAGCTCCTGATCACTGGCCAGATCGGCGACGTAATGCAGGAGTCGGTACAGACTGCCATGACCGTGGTACGCAGCCGAGCGGAGATGCTCAACATCGATCCCGATTTCTACCAGCAGCACGACGTGCACATCCACGTGCCGGAGGGGGCCATTCCCAAGGACGGTCCGAGCGCCGGCATCGGTATGTGCACCGCCCTGGTGTCAGTACTGACGGGCATTCCCGTGCGCGCCGACGTGGCCATGACTGGCGAGATCACCTTGCGCGGCGAGGTGCTGCCCATCGGTGGTCTCAAGGAGAAGCTGCTGGCCGCTCACCGCGGCGGCATTAAGACAGTGTTGATTCCCGAGGACAATGTCCGGGATCTGGCTGAGATTCCCAAGAACATCAAGCAGCAGATCGAGATCATACCGGTAAAGTGGATCGACGAAGTGTGGCGCCGTGCCCTGCAGCACATGCCCGCACCGCTACTGGAGAAGCAGGAAGCGGCCGAGCAACCGGAGATTGTCGAGACCAAACGCGTGGCCAAGGGCAAGAAGAGCGGCCACATCCGGCCTCATTGATCCGTATTGACCCGGGATCCAACACCTCCGGCCCTGGCCCTCTCCCTCCCTTTCCCCCGATCGGATGTCAGGGCGAAGGGCGGGGGACGGAAAGATACCCCCTCATCCCAGCCCTCTCCCCAGGTCAGAGGTCAGACGTCAGATGTCAGATGTCAGAGGGTGGGGGACAAAGGACAAAGGACAAAGGACAAAGGATAGAATGACACTCCCTCACCCCAACCCTTTTCCCCCTGAAGGGGAAGGAGGCCTTCTGGGAGAAAATTCAAAGCCCCTCTCCCTTTGGGAAAGGGATTGGGGTGAGGGTTGTTTTTCTGACATCTGATATCTGAAGTCTGCCATTTGGCTCGCTTGACATCCCTTCGAGGTGGTTGGTATAAAGCCGAAGGTCGGGTCGATTTTTTTTTGCCCTACGGATGGTTCCGGCGGTGGTGTACTGCCGGGGAATGCCATAGAATAGCAGCTTTTTCTGATTCGAACGGGGTGCTTAGCTCAGCTGGGAGAGCGTCGCCCTTACAAGGCGAAAGTCGGGGGTTCGATTCCCTCAGCACCCACCAGGGGCGCTAGCCCACAAGGGAGGGCGAGTACCGAATTATTCGAGTGCCGAAATTCAGGAGTGGTAGTTCAGCTGGTTAGAATACCGGCCTGTCACGCCGGGGGTCGCGGGTTCGAGTCCCGTCCACTCCGCCACATCGACGAGGGTGCATCGCTGTGCGCGAGTTCGCGATGCACCCTTTTCTATAATCAATAATCAATGAAAATCAATGGGGTCACAATCAATGGGGTTAGAGTAAATGATCGGTTGGTAGAATACTTTTTGACTTCGTTTTAGTTTGATCATTACTCTGACCCCATTGATTCATTTGTTTGGATTTGAGGACTCAGGATATCGACTATGCTGCGCTTCATTCGCGAGCGGGCCAGGGGGTTCATCGCTTGGGTAATCTTTATTCTCATCGCCATTCCCTTCGCCTTTTGGGGTATCAATTCCTATTTCGAGGGCGGCGGCGACGTGTATGTGGCCAAGGTCAATGGCGAGGAGATCTCTGCCCGCACCTACCAGCGCCTTCTGGTGCAGGAGCGTATCTTTCGCCAACAATTGCTGGGCGAGGATGCCGTCGACTCCCCGTTTCTGGACGACACCCTCATAAAACGCAACGTCATCGAGCGCCTGGTAAACAGCGCTCTGTTGACACAGGTGGCACTGGAAGCTGGATTCCAGGTCGGTGACGAGTTGTTGCGCACGCGCATCCTGAGTGAACCTCAATTCCAGCGCGACGGCCGTTTCGATGGCCAACTCTATCGCCGCATCCTCAACAGTATGGGGCTCACCGAGCCGGCCTACGAGGCGGAGTTGCGCCGTGATCTATTGGTGGCTCAGCTGATGAACGGCGTGTCGGAGACCACCTTCGTACCGGAACCCGCCTTGGAGCGACTCCTACTCTTACAGTACCAACAGCGCAGCCTTGCCTATTTCCTGGTGGAGGCTGCCGGTTTGATGACCGAAGAACCGATCGACGAGGCGGCTGTGGAGGCCTATTACCAGGAGAACCAGTCCCGTTTCGCTATCCCCGAGCAAGTGCGCGTGGCCTACCTGGAGCTGGCAGCCGCCGATCTGCTCGACGAGGTAGAGGTGGACGAAGAGATCCTACGGCGCCTGTACGAAGAGCGGCGGTCCGATTTCATGGTGGAAGAGGAACGCCGAGTTCGCCACATTTTGGTTGCCGTACCCGAGGACGCTGATGAGGACGCCGATCGCGCAGTTCGGGAGAAGGCGCAAAGGATCCTGCAACGCCTGGAAGGCGGGGAGTCTTTCGAAGAACTGGCCAAGACCCTGTCCGACGATACCGCTTCTGCAAAGGATGGCGGCGATCTGGGCTACTTTGGCCGAGGCGTCATGCCCAAACCTTTCGAGGAACGAGTCTTCGCGCTGCAGGTAGGCGAGATGAGCGAACCGGTGCGTACCCGCTTCGGCTACCACATCATCGAACTGACCGACATCCGGCCCGCGCACGGCCGTAGTTTCGGGGAAGTGCGTGACGTGTTGGAGCAGGAGTACCGGGAACAGCGCGCCGAAGATTTATTCTTCGATCTGGCCGACCGGCTCACCGACCTGACCTACGAATCCCCCGATACCCTCGAGGTGGCCGCGCGCGAACTGGGTCTAGAGATCCAGATGTCGGATTATTTCAGCCGGGACGCTGGTACTGGCATCGCCGCCGACCCCAAGGTCCGGGGGGCAGCCTTCAATCCCGACGTGCTGGAAGCGGGCAACAATAGTGAACCTATCACCATCGGTGACAATCACCTGGTGGTCCTGCGGGTCAAAGACCACAAGCCCGTCAGCCACCGTCCTCTGGAGGAAGTGCGCGCGGACATCGAACAGATCCTGCGCTTGGAGCGGGCTCGTAAACGTGCTGAGGAAATTGGCGAACAGGCCCGAATGCGCCTGCAGGAGACCATGGCCGCAGGCCAGGTGCCGAATGCGCAATTGCTGACAGAACTGGCCGGGCAGTGGGCTGAACCGGGATGGGTGGATCGCCGGGCCCAGGGTGTACCACCGGACGTCTTGCGCTTGGCTTTCAGTCTGCCGCGTCCACAGGAGAGTGCTAGCATTGCTGGGCGTCGCTTGTCCAGTGGGGATTATGCGGTCGTGGTGGTATCCGAAGTGCGTGACGGGGATCTGAACCAGATCCCTGGCAGCGAGCGGCAGGCCCTGCGCCAGCAGCTCCTGCGCCGCGTGGGAATGGAAGAGAGTGAAGCGGTTCTGGAGTCCTTGAAGGCCCAGGCGGAGATCGAGATCCGGCAGGAACAGTTGTAGGCGATCAGCTCGATTGCCGGCGCCGGTCGTTCCAGTGCATGAGGCGGCCGATCACTGCTGCGCCCACCGCATCCCCCCAGACGTTCACAGAGGTGCGGAAGCGGTCCAGGAACCAATCTACAGCCAGCAGTAGCCCGATGCCTTCCAGGGGCAATCCAACCGCGTTGAGGACGATGATCATGGTCACCAGGCCAGCCTCGGGAATGCCTGCCGCACCGATGGCCGCCAGGGTGGCGGTGACGAAGACGATGGCTTGTTGTCCCACACTCAGTTCGATGCCATAGGCCTGGGCGATGAACATCACCGCGGCCGCCTCGTACAGGGCGGTGCCATCCATGTTGACGGTACTGCCCAAGGGCAGCACGAAACGTACTGCTCGCTCATCTACACGGTTCTCCCGCGCGCATTCCATGGTCAGCGGCAGTGTGGCCGAGGAGCTGGCCGTTCCAAAGGCCGTGAACAGGGCACGCAGCATGCCCACCAGATAGTCCAGCCCGCGGCCGGCGACGAAGAACAGGATCAAGCCCAGTACCAGGAAGTGCAGCGCCAAGCCACTTAGTACCGTGATCACATGGAGGCCCACGGCAGTTAGCTCGGCGAGAAAGGCCTCGCCGCCGCCGGCCTTGCCGAGGCGGGCCGCAACCAGGGCGAATATGCCCAGAGGAGCGAAATACATGAGCCACACCACCAGCTTCATCATGGCCTCGTTGACCCCGTCGAAGAAGGCGATGACATGGGCTCCGCGCTCTCCCACCGTGGTGAGGGCGGCAGAGAACAGGATGGCGAACACGATGAGCGGCAAGAGATCAGTTTCGGCGGCGGCTGCCATCAGGTTGGGAGAGACCAGCGACATGAGGATATCGACGGCACCGGTCTGTTCCTTCTCCAACACCTTCTGCGGGATCTCGCCGTCGCTGATGTTCAGTCCCGCACCCGGCTGGATGAGGTTGACCATTACCAGGCCAATGAACACTGCCAGGCCGGTGGTGCATAGATAGTAAAGAAGGGTAGCACCTCCCACCCGTCCCAGCTTGCGCACGTCTCCCAGGGAGGCCACGCCGCTGATCACCGCAGCGATGATCAGTGGGACGATGAGCATCTTGAGGGCGGTGAGGAACAGATCGCCCATCCAGGCTACCGATTGCATGGCTGGCCCCCAGATCCAACCTGCCACTCCGCCGGCCAGGACGCCGGCGACGATGAACAGGAGCAGGATAAGGGCGTGCCGATGGGGCATGGCTAGGTCAGAGTGAACGGGGCGGCCTTAAAACTGCCCCATACCCTGGATGTTATAGCCGCCGTCCACGTAGAGGATTTCGCCGGTGATGCCGCTGGCCAGATCCGAGCATAGAAAGGCCGCGGCGTTTCCTACCTCTTCAATGGTGACATTGCGGCGCAGCGGGGAGTTCTTCTCGGAGTAGTCGAGGAACTTGCGAAAATCACCAATGCCAGCGGCGGCCAGGGTCTTGATGGGGCCTGCGGAGATGGCATTGACGCGTATGCCGTCAGGCCCGAGGTTGCTGGCCATGTAACGGACGTTGGCCTCCAAACTGGCCTTGGCCGGACCCATGACGTTGTAATTGGGAATGGTACGTACCGCACCCAGGTAGCTGAGGGTGAGCAGGGCGCCGTTACGGCCTTCCATCATGTTGCAGCCGGCCTTCGCTAGTGCAGCGAAGCTGTAGGCGCTGATCTCGTGAGCGATACGAAAGTTCTCGCGCGTAATACAGTCCAGATAAGGGCCTTCCAGGGCATCGCGAGGAGCGTAGGCCACGGAATGGACGATGATGTCCAGGTGATCCCAATAGTCGTCGAGGTGCTCGAACAGGGCATCGATGTCGTCGTCGTTGCTGACGTCGCAGGGAATAGCGATATCGGAGTCACACTCCGCCGCCAGCTTTTCCACCCGTCCCCGGAGTTTCTCGTTCTGATAGGTGAAGGCCAGTTCTGCGCCTTCCCGGTGCATGGCCTGGGCGATGCCCCAGGCGATGGAACGCGTGCTGGCGACGCCGACGATGAGCGCACGTTTGCCTTGTAAGAATCCCATAGCAATACCTTCTTTTCTTGTCAAACTCGGAAGAGTGGACCGCAGGGTTCGGTGAACCACCAGCCTATTTTACCAAGACAATCGATGGCAAAGCCTCCTTTAGCATGCTCCGCGCGTCCCGGTTCGGTATCGTGGTCCTCGGATGACCCTGGGATGTGGCCCTGGTATATCGCGGATCCGCGTCAAATAATATAACATGCGCAAGAAATTGGAACGCCTGCGAAGCGGATGTCGTTCATTTCCCCAAAAATATCCCTTCACCCCCGGCCGGAGGTCAGACGTCAGATGTCAGGAGACAGATGTCAGGGGGCAGATGTCAGAGGATGGGGGGTAGGGGATAGAAAAACACCCCCTCACCCCTGCCCTCTCCCCCTTCAGGGGGAGAGGGGGATTTTTCGTAGCCTCTCTCCCTTTGGGAAAGGGGTTGGGGTGAGGGATTCAGATAGCCCCTCTCCCCGTGGGAGAGGGGTTGGGGTGAGGGCCTTGGAGATGGGCAAACAGGAACCGCCGGCGGGAGATGAACCGGAGGTCTGCGATGCCCGCTAAGCCTTGGGGCTGGATGCTGGCCCGTTGGCTGTGGCTGGCGATGCTCTTGCCGCTGACGGCTTGCAGCGAGCGCCCTTGGAACAATCCCTATCCCGCTGCAGAGGATGACCAGAACATCCTCTATGCCTCCTTTCGTGAGCGCCCCAAGCATCTGGATCCGGCCCGCTCCTATAGCAGCAACGAATACCTGTTCATCGCCCAGATCTACGAGCCGCCCCTGCAATATCATTACCTGAAACGCCCGTATACTTTGGTTCCCCTGACCGCTGCGGCCATGCCGCAGGCTCGCTACTACGACGCCCAGGGTCGTGAGATTCCCCCCGCCGAGGCGCGTGACGGTTCGCGGCCAGTGGCCTACACCGTCTATGAGATCCGTATTCGTCCCGGTATCCGCTACCAGCCCCATCCGGCCTTCGCCCGCGACGCCAGTGGGCGCTATCTGTATCACGATCTGGATCCGCAGCGCCTGCGCGGCATTCATACCCTGGCCGATTTTCCCGAGACCGACACCCGCGAGCTGGTGGCGGCGGACTACGTCTATCAGATCAAGCGACTGGCGCACCCCCGCCTGTTCTCGCCCATTTTCGGCATCATGCGCGAATACATCGTAGGACTGGACGAGCTGGCCGCCCGCCTGCGCGAGGCAGACCGCGAAATGCGCGCTGCCGGTGGCACCTATCTGGATCTCACCCGTTTTCCACTGGCCGGCGTGGAGGTGGTGGACCGCTACACCTATCGCATCAAGGTGCGCGGCAAGTACCCGCAACTCCTGTATTGGCTGGCCATGCCCTTTTTCGCCCCCATGCCTCCGGAAGCGGACCGCTTCTATTCCCAGCCGGGCATGGCGGAGAAGAACATCACCCTGGACTGGTATCCGGTGGGCACCGGCCCCTACATGCTCACGGTCAACGATCCCAACCGGCGCATGGTGCTGGAGCGCAATCCCAATTTCCATGGCGAGCGCTATCCCGAGGAGGGTGAGCCGGAGGACCGGGCGGCCGGCCTGCTGGTGGATGCAGGCCGCCCCTTGCCCTTCATTGACAAGGTGGTGTTCAGCCTGGAGAAGGAGGACATCCCCTACTGGAACAAGTTCCTCCAGGGTTATTACGACACCTCCGGCATCACTTCCGACAGTTTCGATCAGGCCATTCGCGTGAGCGGCGAAGGGGAGGTGGCCTTGAGCGAGGCCATGCAGGCCAAGGGCATCCGCCTGGTGACCGCGGTCAACACCTCCATCTTCTATCTGGGATTCAACATGCTGGACCCGGTGGTGGGCGGCTATGGCGAGCGCCAGCGCAAGCTGCGCCGGGCCATCAGCATCGCCCTGGACTTCGAGGAATACCTCTCCATCTTCGCCAACGGCCGCGGCATTCCGGCCCAGGGCCCCATTCCGCCCGGAATCTTCGGCCACCGCCAGGGCCGGGCGGGCATCAATCCCTACGTCTACGAGTGGCGCGACGGGCGGCCCGTGCGCAAGTCCATCGGTGAGGCCCGCCGCCTGTTGGCCGAGGCCGGTTATGCAGGCGGCGTGGATCAGGAGACGGGCCGCCCGCTGGTGCTCTATTTCGACGTCACTGCGATGGGGCCCGACGACAAGGCGCGCCTGGAGTGGTATCGCAAGCAGTTCCAGAAGCTGGACATCCAGTTGGTGATCCGCAGCACCGACTACAACCGCTTCCAGGACAAGATCCGTAACGGCAACGCCCAGATCTTCATCTGGGGCTGGAACGCCGACTATCCCGATCCGGAAAATTTTCTGTTTCTGCTCTACGGTCCCAACGGCAAGGTCAAACACCATGGCGAGAATGCCGCCAACTACGCCAATCCGGAGTTCGACCGCCTGTTCGAGCAGATGAAGACCATGGACAACGGCCCGCGCCGCCAGGCCCTCATCGACCGCATGGTGGACATCGTGCGCCGCGACGCCCCCTGGGTGTGGGCTTTCCATCCCAAGGGTTACACCCTCTATCATGCTTGGTATCACAACGTCAAACCCAATCTCATGGCCAACAACGTCCTCAAGTACCGGCGCGTGGATCCGCAATTGCGCCAGCGGCTGCGGGCCGAGTGGAACCGCCCCGTGCTCTGGCCCTTGGGGCTGGCAGGGTTGCTGCTGGTGCTCCTGGTGTTGCCCGCCTGGTGGAGTTATCTGCGGCGCATCCGCCGGCCTGCCCTGGTCTCCGGGAGGGCCTGAGCCGTGTTGGCCTACATCGTTCGCCGCCTGCTCTACGCCGTGCCCATCCTCATCGGCATCAATCTCATCACCTTCGTGCTGTTCTTCGTGGTCAACACACCGGACGACATGGCACGCATGCATCTGGGCATGAAACACGTCACGCCCGAGGCCATCGCCGAGTGGAAAGCGGCCCGAGGCTACGACAAACCGCTGCTCTACAACGAGGCCCGCGACGGCCTGCAGCGTTTCACCGACACAATCTTCTTCGAGAAATCGGTGCGCCTGTTCGCTTTCCAGTTCGGTCGCTCCGATGCCGGCCGGGACATCGGCTACGACATCTATCAGCGCATGTGGCCCAGTCTGGCCATCGCCGTGCCGGTACTGGTCTTCGGCCTGCTGGCCAACATCACCGCCGCCCTGCTGCTGGTGTTCTTCCGCGCCACCTACGTAGACACCCTGGGTGTGGTGCTGCTGGTGATCATGATGTCCGTTTCCTCCCTGTTCTACATCATCGCCGGCCAGTACGTGATCGGCAAACTCCTGCACCTGGTGCCCATCTCCGGTTACGACGGCGGCTGGAACGCCCTCAAGTTCATCGTCCTGCCGGTCTGCATCGCGGTGCTTTACGGTCTGGGTTCGGGGGCCCGCTGGTACCGCACCCTGTTCCTGGAAGAAGCGGGCAAGGACTACGTGCGCACTGCCCGCGCCAAGGGACTCAGCGAGCGGGTGGTGTTGTTCCGGCACGTGTTGCGCAACGCCCTCATTCCCATCCTCACCGGCGTGGTGGTGATCCTGCCCTTGTTGTTCATGGGCAGCCTGGTGCTGGAGTCCTTCTTCGGTATTCCCGGACTGGGCAGCTATACCATCGACGCCATCCGCGCCCAAGACTTCGCCATCGTGCGGGCCATGGTGTTCCTGGGCTCGGTGCTCTACATCCTGGGGCTGCTGCTCACGGACATCTCCTATACCCTGGTGGATCCACGGGTGAGGATCTCGTGATGCAGGCACGCCGTGACCACGGTGTTGGAGGAGATCGTGGGGCCTGACACCCTGGCATACTGGCGCGGGCTCAAACCGGTGCTCTTGTGGACCGATGTCCTGGTGTTCCTCCTCGTCGGGGTATTGGTGATCTGCATCTGGTATGCCCGCCGCCGCGAGCATCTGCGCGCGCCCTGGCGCCAGGTCTTCGCCCGCCCCCTGGCCATGGCGGCTGCGGTGGTCATGAGCTGCTTCGTGGTGGTGGGGCTGCTGGATTCGGTGCACTTCCGCGAACCCTTACAGCCGCAGGGAGGGCAGGACGGCGGGCAGCAGCAGGAGGTGTTCCATGCCGTGGAGGTGTTGAGCCTTTTGGATCTCCTGTTGCGACCTTTGAAAGAGCAGGTGGAGAAGACCTATTCCGCACCCTTCGCCACCCATCTCTATGCCAAGGAGACCCTGGAACTGCCGGACGGCACTCGCGTGCGGGACTACCCGCGCCTGGTCTATGGGGGCGCGCATCTGGAAGATCCGAGTGAGCGCACCGCGGACGTGCTGCAGCGCAGCCTGGCGGGGCTGGCCACGGGCCTGGGCTGGTGGCTGCTGTTCGCTCTGTTGTGGGTGGCCCTGCTGGCCTATCGCCATCACCGGCCCTTCGGGAGCCAGTTGCGCCAGGTGCTGGCGGGGCGCACGGTGCTGCCCTGGCGGGTCATGCTCGGGGTGCTGGCACTGGTCTTCATGGCCGTGGCCTGGGCGGTGGAACTGGCGCCTCTCTATCATATCTTCGGCACCGACAAGGTGGGCCAGGACGTCTTCTATCAGACGCTGAAGAGCGTGCGCACCGCCCTGGTGATCGGTACCCTCACCACTTTGGTGATGCTGCCGTTCGCGGTGCTGCTCGGGCTCATGGCCGGTTATTTCCGGGGCTGGGTGGACGATGTCATCCAATATCTGTACACCACGCTCAATTCCATTCCCGGTGTGCTGCTCATCGCTTCGGCGGTGCTCATGCTGCAGGTCTACATCGATACCCATCCCGAGATGTTCGAGACCGCGGCGGAGCGCGCCGACATGCGCCTGCTGTTTCTGTGTATCATCCTGGGGGTGACCAGCTGGACCACATTGTGCCGCTTGCTGCGCGGCGAGGCCCTGAAACTGCACGGCGTGGACTACGTCCAGGCGGCGGTGGCCTTCGGCGTGCCCCATTTCCGCATCCTCAGCCGCCATCTGCTGCCCAACGTCATGCACATCGTCCTCATCACCGTGGTGCTGGACTTCAGCGGCCTGGTGCTGGCCGAGGCCATCCTCTCCTACGTGGGCGTGGGTGTGGATCCCTCCATGCACAGTTGGGGCAACATGATCAACGGCGCGCGCCTGGAGATGGCGCGCGAGCCCATGGTGTGGTGGTCGCTGCTGGCGGCCTTCGTATTCATGTTCCTGCTGGTGCTGGCAGCGAACCTGCTGGCTGACGCCGTGCGGGACGCCTTCGACCCCCGCACCCGGGATGCGGCGGCGGGCCGGGAGTCGTGAGCGCCATGGCCGAGACCTTGCTGTCCGTGCGCCACCTGTGCACCCGCTTCGAGACGGAGCGGGGCGGTTTCCTGGCCGTGGACGACGTGAGTTTCGACATCCAGCGGGGGGAGACCTTCGCCCTGCTGGGGGAGTCGGGTTGCGGCAAGTCCGTCACCTCCCTGTCCATCATGCGCCTGCTGCCCGAGCCCGCCGGGCGCATCGTGGGCGGCCAGGTGCTCCTGGACGGCGTGGATCTGCTCGGCCTGCCGGAGTTGGCCATGCGCCGGGTGCGCGGCAACCGCATCGCCATGATCTTCCAGGAACCCATGACTTCGCTCAATCCGGTGCTCAGCGTGGGCGATCAGATCGCCGAGGTCGTGATTCTGCACCGGCGGCTGCGCGGCCGGGCGGCCCGCAGTGCGGTCCTGGAACTGCTGGAGGCGGTGGGCATCCCCGATCCCGAGCGGCGTTACGGCGAGTTCCCGCATCAGCTCTCGGGCGGCATGAAACAGCGGGTCATGATCGCCATGGCCCTGGCCGGGGAGCCCGATCTGCTCATCGCCGACGAGCCCACCACAGCCTTGGACGTGACCATCCAGGCCCAGGTGCTGGATCTCTTGGCCGAGCTGCAGCGCTGGCGGGACATGGCCATGCTGCTCATCACCCACGACCTGGGCGTGGTGGCCGGCATGGCCGACCGCGTGGCGGTGATGTATGCCGGCCAGATCGTGGAGCAGGCGCCGCGCCGGTCGTTCTTCGCCGAGCCCCGCCATCCCTACAGCCGCAAGCTGTTCCAGTCCCTGCCGGACATGCACAAGCGCGACCGGCCGCTGACGGTGATTCCCGGCACCGTGCCCGCCCTGGACCGTCCCTTTCGAGCTTGCCGCTTCGCCGAGCGCTGTGAACTGGCCTGGCAGGATTGCCGGGAGCAGGCGCCGCAGTGGCATGCCGAGGGTGATGGCGGCGTGCGCTGCCATCTCTACGACCGCCTGTTGTCCTCCAGGCGGCCCCTGCACGCCGCCGCGGCGCAACCCGTTACTTCTGAATACACGCAACGGGAAGCCCCGCCCGCCGGCGGGCGCCTGCTGGAGGTGGAAGAACTGAAGGTCCATTTCCCCATCCAGAAGGGGCTGTTCAAGCGTACCGTGGGCCACGTCCATGCCGTGGACGGGGTGTCGCTGCGCATCGACAAAGGGGCCACCGTGGCCCTGGTGGGAGAGTCGGGTTGCGGCAAGACCACCTTCGGTAAGGCCATCTTGCAGCTCATTCGCCCCACCGCCGGTCGTGTAGTGCTGGAAGGCACCGATCTTACCCGCCTGCGTGGCGAGGCGCTGCGCCGCCGGCGCAGCGATTTCCAGATCATTTTCCAGGATCCCTTCTCTTCCATGAATCCACGCATGCGCGTGGAAGAGATCATCCAGGAGGGGATGGTGACCCTGGGCCTGGAACGGGACCCACAGCGCCGGGCACAACGGGTGGCGGAGCTGCTGCAGCAGGTGGGCCTGCCAGTGGAGGCCCGGGCTCGTTATCCCCACGAGTTCTCCGGCGGCCAGCGCCAACGCATCTGCATCGCCCGGGCCCTGGCCGTGCGTCCCAAGCTGCTGGTGTGCGACGAGCCCACCAGCGCCCTGGACATCTCCGTGCAGGCCCAGATCCTCAATCTGCTCAAGGACCTGCAGAGAGAACTGGGGCTGTCCTACCTGTTCATCACCCACAACCTCTCAGTAGTGGGTTATCTGGCGGATCAGGTGGCCGTCATGTATCTGGGACGGATCGTGGAGCACGGGCGCGTGGCGGAAGTGCTCAACCGCCCCGCCCATCCCTATACCGAGGCCCTGCTCTCCGCCGTACCGGCGGTGGATGCCGATGGCAGGCGCGAGGTGATTCGCCTGGAGGGCGATCTACCCTCGCCAGCCGCGCCACCCGCCGGCTGCCATTTCCACACCCGTTGCCCGCGGGCCATGCCGGTGTGCCGCGAGCGCTATCCACCGGTCACGGAACTGGCGGGCGGGCACCGGGTGCGCTGCTTTTTGTACGGCGAGGGCTGAAGCGTATCGGTTGCCGGCTTCAATCCTCGAACAGCAACACCTCCACAGGGTCGCCGGGTTCCAGCGACGTACCGGCCGGCACCACGGCCAGGCAATTGGCCCAGGCCACGGCCGAGAGGCTGGCAGAGTCCTGCCGAGGATGCAGCTCCACCGGGTGGTCCGTCCGGCCGAAGCGCAGGCGCGCGCGCAGGAATTCGCAACGATCCCCGCGATTGTGTCGCGCAAAGCGCGCGCGTCCCCACAGGCGCCGGGGCCGCACGTCGCCTGTCCCTTGCAGGCGACGCAGCAGGGGGCGGGCGAAGAGCACGAAAGTGACGAACAAGGACGCGGGATTGCCGGGCAGGCCCAGCACCAGGGTTTCCCCGATGCGGCCGAACAGCAGGGGTTTGCCGGGTTTGATGGCCACGCGCCACAATTCCAGGCGCCCCAGGGAGGCGACGGCTTGCTTGACATGGTCCGTCTCGCCCACGGAGGCCCCGCCGCTGGTGAGGACCAGGTCCGCCTCCCCGGCCGCCTGTGCCAGGGTGGTAAGGGTGGTCTGGTAGTCGTCTCCCACGATGCCCAGGTCCCGGAGTTCACAACCCATCCGCTTCAGCAGGCCCAGGAGCATGGGGCGGTTGGAATCGTGGATCTGGCCGGCTTGCAGCGGCCGGCCCGCCGGCACCAGCTCGTTGCCGGTGAACAGCGTCGCCACGCGCACGCGGCGATAGACCTCGAGGGCCGCACTGCCGGTGGCGGCGGCCAGCCCCAGGTGCTGGGGCTGCAGGCGGGTGCCGGCCTCCAGGACCACCGTCCCCTGGCGCAGGTCCTCGCCCCGGCGCCGCACGTGTGACCCCGCCTGCACCGGTCCCCGGATCTTCACCCTGATCGTCACTTGGTCCGATGTTCCCTCTCCTGGTATCTCTTCGCATTGTTCCTGGCACACCACGGTGTCTGCCCCGCGGGGCAG
>WFNO01000089.1 GCA_015488555.1 Gammaproteobacteria bacterium | reverse complement strand
CTGCGATCCGCACCAAGGCTGAGTTGACGGCCATGGTCATTGGTGTCCTGCGCAGTTTGCAGAAAATGCCTCAGGTCATCTCCAGCTTCTTTCGCAATCCGACCTGCTCATATGCAAGCACATGAGGCTTTGTTAATGTAGGTATTAGTAATTTCTGACCGTTTCTTCAAAACGGACGGCGTTCTCTTTGTGAACTAGCCGGACGCAAGTGGTACGGCCGGGGCACAGGCGGCGTTCCAGTCCCGCTCCAAGAGTGCCTTCACATGGCGCCGATCCACGGGACGGCTCAAGAGGTAACCCTGTACGGCCGTACACCCCCAGGCCTTGAGCATTTGTAACTGGGCATAAGTCTCCACCCCCTCGGCCACGACCCGTAATTGCAAGGCCTGACCCAAAGTGACGATGGTGCGCGCCACGGCGGCGCTCTGCCCGGCTTCGCAAATGTCCTGGATGAAGGAGCGGTCGATCTTGAGGGTATGCAAGGGGAAGCGGTTCAGGTAACCCAGGGAGGAATAGCCGATGCCAAAGTCGTCGATGGCCAGGCGCACACCCATCTCGGCCAGCGTCTCGAGATTCTCCACCGTAACGCCACTCTGCTCGACGAGCATGCTTTCCGTCAGCTCCAGTTCCAGTTTTTCCGGCGGCAGATCACAGGTAGAGAGAATATGGAAGACCCGGCGGGCGAAACGGGAATCGCTCAATTGCAGGCTGCTGACATTGACCGACACCGCGGGCGCTACACCGCCCGTCACTTCCCACTGCCGTGCCATGGTACAGGCCTCTTCCAGGATCCAGTCGCCCGCTTCCCGAATGAGCCCAGTCTCCTCCAGCATGGGCAGAAACTGCAAGGGTGGCACGATTTCACCGTCTGGCTTGTACCAGCGCAACAGGGCCTCGAAACTGAGCACCTGGTTGTCCTTCAGGCCGACGATGGGCTGATAATAGAGACAAAACTGCCGCTGTTCCAGGGCTCGCCGCAGTTCGGTCTCCAGACTCAGGGCGCGTTTGGCACCCTGATCCATGCCCTCACGAAAACAGCAATAACCACCTCGTCCTTCGTTCTTGCATTGGTGCAAGGCGGCATCCGCATACTTCAGCAGCTCCTGTGGTTCGGAGGCATCGTCCGGAAAGAAACTGATTCCGATATTGGCGGACAGAAAGACCTCCCGTTCACCGATGCGAAAGGGGGTAGCAAACAGGCTCATGATCTTCTGCACCGCATGCATACAGTCTTGGCGGTCATAAATGCCCTGCAACAGGATGGTAAAATGATCGGCACCGAAATGAGATACGATGTCATTATTACGCAGAATGTGCCTGAGACGCAGCGCTAGTTCCCGCAGCAACAAATCACCGGCCTCGTGGCCCAGGGTGTCGTTGATGTTCTTAAAACGGTTGAGGTCCAGGAACAAAACTGCCAAACGGCCGGGTTTGCCGCGTGCCCGGGCCAGGGCATGGCTGGCCAGTTCCAGAAAGAGTTTGCGATTGGGAAGTCCCGTGAGTTCGTCGTAATTGCTGATGCGACTCACTTCGGTGCGGGCCCGCCACAAGGACGTGAAATCCTCCAGGGTCAGCAACAAGCGACCGGTGCTCAGCGGCCGGCCGCTGCCATCCTTGATGAGCGGCAAACGTGTGAAAGTGAGCTGTAAATTGCGGGTCTCTCCCCCGGCAAAAGGCAAGAATATATTGTAACTGGCATGCCCATCTTCTTGAGCGGACAAAGCCAGATCGCGGATCTCCTCCCCTGGGAACAGGCTCTCCAGCGTTAGTCCTTGGACCTCGTCGCAAAGTTGGAGTAGGCGCCGGGCAGAAGGATTGGCAAACAAAACCCGCAATTCACTGGACAATACCACCATACCGCACGGCGCGTTGTCCACGAGCGATTCCGAATAGGCCTTGAGGGCTGCCTCGTTCATGCGACCAGCATGAAAATAGGCATCCATGGCCAGTCCGATGTCCAGGAAAACGACTTTGATCAGTGCCGCAGCGAGACGCAGATAACCCGACTCGTCACCCTCGTATACCTCGCCCAGATGGCGCAACAAAGCGATGAGATACTGGCTATAGGCTGCCAAGTACCACTTAGACTCCAGGCCCGTACGATGATGCGCCACCCCCACTCGGAGTCGATGTCGCACATAGTCCGGACCATATTCACCACAGGTGAGATCATCGAAATAACGAGCCTGGCCAGCCTTCAGACGCTGGATTTGTGCCTCGTCACGCAGCAAAGCGGCGGTGGGCGGGAAGGCCAGAAAACCTTCGTACAACTCGTCTAGGAACCGTTCCCGGAATCTGCCCAAATCGTCGTGCACCTGGCGCAACAGGACTTCTTCTTCACTCGTGAGTCCCAAATAACTTTTGCGCAGCCGGATGTCTTCCTCATCGATGCCCATCTGCTGGCAGATGAGGCTCACCAGGGGCTCAAGCTGTGTCATGGCCTGTCCTCCTCGCGGAACACACCCGGGCAGGGGCTCGCGGGATGGGAATGATCAGGTGAGGTTGAGGCACGGAATCCCCGTGATCT
>WFNO01000088.1 GCA_015488555.1 Gammaproteobacteria bacterium | reverse complement strand
GATTCCATGGCCCGGGCCATCGGGGAGACGGAACGGCGTCGGCGCAAGCAGAAGGCCTACAACCAGGCCCACGGCATCACGCCCAAGGGGGTGCAGAAGGCCGTGGTGGAGATCATCGACGGCGTGGCCGCCGGTGACGACACCGCCGGCAGAGGTGGCCGCGGTGCGCGGGTGGCCGAAGAGGCCGAGGTCTATGCCCGCATGGATCCGGAACGGCTGGCCCGCGAGATCGAACGCCTGGAGCAACAGATGTACCGCCACGCCCGCGATCTGGAGTTCGAGGAGGCGGCCCGCCTGCGCGACCGCATCGCAGAGCTGCGCCGCCGCCATCTGGGCCTGTGCGCGCAGACGGCCTGAGGCGCAAGCCCCGTGAAGGCTCTGGGGCAGGCTGGGGTAGGCAGGCTTGCAAAATCCGGCGAATCCTGTATCTTTCCAGCCTCGACAGGCGCGTAGCTCAGCTGGTT
Source organism: Gammaproteobacteria bacterium (assembly GCA_015488555.1). Classification (GTDB taxonomy): domain Bacteria; phylum Pseudomonadota; class Gammaproteobacteria; order SZUA-140; family SZUA-140; genus S012-109. Next base: position 51,722 of record WFNO01000088.1, on the reverse strand, counting down.
AGAGCACCACCTTGACATGGTGGGGGTCGTTGGTTCGAGTCCAATCGCGCCTACCATGGAGCGCAAGCACTGTGTCCCGCCGCAGTGCTTTTTTTCTGGAACCTCATGCGGGCCTTCGAGCCCGAACCTGCGACGAGATCGGGACGAGCGCCGACGATAGATGCCCACGATCACCCTGCCGGACGGCAGCCAGCGCCATTACGACCATCCCGTCACCGTGGCGGAGATCGCCACCGACATCGGTCCGGGGCTGGCCCGGGCGGCACTGGCGGGCAAGGTGGACGAGCGCCTGGTGGATCTGTCCCACCGGGTGGACACAGACGCCCGGGTGGCCATCGTCACCGGACGCGATCCCGAGGGCCTGGAGATCATCCGCCATTCCGCCGCCCATCTCCTGGCCCAGGCGGTGAAGGCCCTGTTCCCGGACGCCCAGGTGACCATCGGGCCCGTGATCGAGGACGGCTTCTATTACGATTTCGCCTACGAGCGCCCTTTCACGCCCGAGGACCTGGAGGCCATCGAAAAGAAGATGCAGGAACTGGCCCGGGCGGACATCCCCGTGCAGCGCAGCGAGATGCCACGTGAGGAGGCCATCGCCTTCTTCCGCGACATGGGCGAGGAGTACAAGGCGCGCATCATCGAGGACATCCCGGCCCACGAGGTCATCTCCCTGTACCGCCAGGGGGATTTCATCGATTTGTGCCGCGGCCCCCACGTACCCAGCACCGGGCGCCTGAAGGCCTTCAAGCTCACCAAGGTGGCCGGCGCCTACTGGCGCGGCGACGCCCGCAACGAAATGCTGCAGCGCATCTATGGCACCGCCTGGCCCGACAAGAAGGCACTGAAACAGTATCTGCACCGCCTGGAAGAGGCCGAGAAGCGGGACCACCGCCGGATCGGGCGCCAGCTGGATCTCTATCACACCCAGGAAGAGGCGCCGGGCATGGTGTTCTGGCACCCCAAGGGCTGGATCGTCTATCAGGAGGTGGAGAACTACATCCGCAACCTGTTGCGCGAGCACGGCTACCAGGAAGTGCGCACACCGCAGATCGTGGACCGCAGCCTGTGGGAGAAGTCCGGGCATTGGGAGAAATTCAAAGAGGACATGTTCACCACGCACGTGGAGCACCGCGACTATGCGGTGAAACCCATGAACTGTCCCTGCCACGTGCAGATCTACAACCAGGGGCTGAAGAGTTACCGCGATCTCCCCCTGCGCCTGGCGGAGTTCGGCTCTTGCCATCGCAACGAGCCCTCCGGCACCCTGCATGGGCTCATGCGCCTGCGCCATTTCGTCCAGGACGACGCCCACATCTTCTGTACCGAGGCGCAGGTACAGCAGGAGGTGTCGGCCTTCATCGACCTGCTGTTCCGGGTCTATGCCGATTTCGGTTTTCGGGACATCCTCGTCAAGCTCTCCACCCGGCCGGAGAACCGGGTGGGGGACGAGGCCTCCTGGGACAAGGCAGAGCACGCCCTGGAGCGGGCCCTGAACGAGAAGGGCCTGGACTGGGATCTGCAGCCCGGGGAAGGGGCCTTCTACGGGCCCAAGATCGAGTTCTCCCTGCGCGACTGCCTGGGGCGGGTGTGGCAGTGCGGCACCATCCAGGTGGACTTCTCCATGCCGGCCCGGTTGGGGGCCCACTACATCGCCGAGGACGGCAGCAAGCAGGTGCCGGTGATGCTGCACCGCGCCATCCTGGGTTCCCTGGAGCGTTTCATCGGTATTCTCATTGAGGAATACGCCGGCCGCTTTCCCCTGTGGCTGGCCCCGGTGCAGGCCGTGGTGATGAACATTACCGACCGCCAGGCCGGCTATGCCGAGTCGGTGGTGGAACGCTTGAAAAAACAAGAATTCAGGGTGGCTGCGGACTTGAGAAATGAGAAGATAGGCTTTAAAATCCGCGAGCACACGCTACAACGGGTGCCCTATCTCCTGGTGACGGGGGATCGGGAGATGGAAAACGAAACGGTGGCCGTGCGCACGCTGAGCGGCGCGGACCTCGGTACGATGCCAGTGGATGCGTTGGCCGAGCACCTGCAGGCCGAGATAGCGCGCCGCGGCCGTCCTGTTTTGGAGGAATAGCAATATCGCTGCAGAGAAGCAACTGCGCTTGAACGAAGCCATCACGGCGCCGCAGGTGAGACTGATCGGCGCCGACGGCCAGCAGATCGGAATCGTGCCTCTGGAGGAGGCGCAGCGTTATGCAGACGAAGCGGAACTGGACCTGGTGGAGATCGTGCCCAATGCCGATCCCCCTGTCTGCCGGGTCATGGACTATGGCAAGTATCTCTTCGAGGAGAACAAGAAGCGCCACGCTGCGAAGAAGAAGCAGAAACAGATTCAAGTCAAGGAAGTCAAGTTTCGGCCGGGTACCGAGGAAGCTGATTATCAAGTTAAATTACGCAACATCATTCGCTTTCTGAGCGCCGGTGACAAGGCGAAGGTGACCCTGCGCTTTCGGGGCCGCGAGATGGCGCATCAGGATCTGGGGCGCAAGTTGCTGCAGCGCATCGAAGAGGATCTACGGGAATACGCCACGGTGGAGCAGTATCCCAAGCTGGAAGGCCGGCAGATGGTAATGGTGCTCGCGCCTTTGAAAAAGAAGAAATGATAATGATTCGGAGCGCATCCCGGATCTTTCGCTGAACGCAGGAGTATTGGAAGATGCCCAAGTTGAAGACCCATCGCGGTGCCGCCAAGCGCTTCAAGAAGAGCGCATCGGGACGCTTCAAGTTCCGCCAGTCGCACCGCAATCACATCCTGACCAAGAAGAGCACCAAGCGTAAGCGCCAACTGCGCGCGCCGGCCTACCTCAAGGAGGTGGACCGCGACGCCGTGAAACAGATGTTGCCCTATGCCTGAGGTACGGGCCGGGTGCTGAGCAAACGAGGAGTCGATCATGCCGAGAGTGAAACGAGGAGTCACCGCCCGCGCGCGCCACAAGAAGGTCCTCGCGCAGGCCAAGGGTTACCGGGGGCGGCGCAAGAACGTCTACCGGGTGGCCACCCAGGCGGTCACTCGCGCGGCCCAGTACGCCTATCGTGACCGGCGCCAGCGCAAGCGCCAGTTCCGCAGCCTGTGGATCGTGCGCATCAACGCCGCGGCCCGCGAATGCGGTCTGTCCTACAGCCGTATGATGGACGGGCTGAAGAAGGCGGCCGTGGCCGTGGACCGCAAGGTGCTCGCCGATCTGGCGGTGCGCGACAAGGCGGCCTTCGCCGCGCTGGCGGAGAAGGCCAAGTCCGGACTGGCCGGTTGAGGCTCGCCGCCTCCCTGCGGACTGCCGCGATGCAGGGGGCGGCCCCGGAGGGAAAGGGGAAAGGCAGCGCCTTTCCCCTTTTCGTTTGAACGCCAGTATACAGGCCAGGGTACGGTCCAGAGTACGGTCCAGAGTATAGTCACAAGAGTATGGCCATGAGTGACATGCCGGCATTGCCTGAATTGTCCGAGATGATGGAACGCGCCCTGGCGGAGATCGGCGCCGCGGCCGATCTGGCGGCGCTGGACCGCCTGCGGGTGCAATACCTGGGCAAGAAGGGGCGGCTCACCGGCCTGCTCAAGGGACTCGGAAAACTGCCGCCACAACGGCGGCCGGCCGCCGGGCAGGCGGTGAACGAAGCCAAGCAACGCCTGCAGGCCGCTATCGACGCGCGGCGCACGGCACTGGAGGCGGCGGCGCTGGAGGCCCGTCTGGCCGCGGAACGCCTCGACGTCACCCTCCCAGGGCGGGGGCAATCCTGCGGTGGCCTGCATCCCGTCACGCAGGTGCTGATGCGCATCGAGGATCTGTTCACCCGCGCCGGTTTCGAGGTGGCGGAGGGGCCGGAGATCGAGGACGACTACCACAACTTCGAGGCCCTCAACATTCCTCCCGATCATCCCGCGCGGGCCATGCACGACACCTTCTACATCGACGAGCACCTGTTGTTGCGCACCCATACCTCCCCGGTGCAGATCCGGGTCATGCAGGCGCGCCGCCCGCCGCTGCGGGTCATCGCTCCGGGGCGGGTGTACCGCTGTGACTCGGACGTCACCCACACGCCCATGTTCCACCAGGTGGAGGGGTTCATGGTGGACGAGGGCGTGAGCTTCGCCGACCTCAAGGGTCTGCTCAGCGATTTCCTGCAGGCCTTTTTCCAGAAGTCCCTGGCCGTGCGATTCCGGCCTTCCTATTTTCCCTTCACGGAGCCTTCCGCCGAGGTGGACATCCAGTGCGTGATCTGCGGCGGCGGAGGTTGCCGGGTGTGCGGTCACAGCGGCTGGCTGGAAGTGATGGGGTGCGGCATGATCCATCCCCGGGTCCTGTCCGAAGTGGGGATCGACGAGGAACGCCATACCGGCTTCGCCTTTGGCCTGGGGGTGGAACGCCTTGCCATGTTGTTGTACGGCGTCAATGATTTGCGGCTGTTTTTTGAAAATGATTTGAGATTTCTGGAGCAATTCTAGCGATTGCGCTCTGGCGCAGAAAATTAAAAATAAAACAGACAGTAATTTATTTTTCCTGGATAAAGCATGAAGTTCAGCGAACGATGGTTGCGGGAGTGGGTGGATCCCCCGCTGGATACCGCCGCCCTGTGCGAGCAGCTCACCATGGCGGGATTGGAGGTGGAGGGGGTTGCGCCCGCCGCGCCTCCTTTCGAAGGCGTGGTGGTGGGCCGGGTGTTGCAGGTGGAGGCCCATCCCCAGGCGCGGCGCCTGCGGGTGTGCCGGGTGGACGTGGGCGCGCCCGAGCCTCTGACCATCGTCTGCGGAGCGGCCAACGTGCGGGAAGGCCTGCGCGCACCCACTGCCCGGGCCGGTGCCCGGCTGGCCGGCGGCACCCGCATCGAAGCGGCGGAGCGGCGCGGCGTGCTCTCCGAGGGCATGTTGTGTTCGGCGGCTGAGCTGAGCTTGGCGGAAGCTGCCGAAGGCCTGCTGGAGTTGCCGGCGGATGCACCGGTGGGCGCAGACTTGCGCGAGTATCTGCAACTGGACGATCAGGTCATCGAGTTGAGTCTGACGCCCAACCGCAGCGACTGTCTGAGCGTGGCCGGCGTGGCCCGGGAGGTGGGCGTGCTCAACCGCTGTCCCGTGCGCGGTGTGGCCGTCGAGGCGGTGGCGCCCCACGGTGAGGCCTGCGTGCCGGTGTCCGTAGCAGCGCCCGAGGTCTGCCCCCGCTATCTGGGCCGGGTGGTGCGGGGCGTGGCGGCCGGTGCCGCCACACCGCTGTGGATGCAGGAGCGCCTGCGCCGCAGCGGCCTGCGCAGCATCCACCCCGTGGTGGACGTCACCAATTACGTGATGTTGGAGCTGGGCCAGCCCATGCACGCCTTCGACCTGGAGCGGCTGGCGGGGGGCATCGAGGTGCGGATGGCCCGCAGCGGCGAACGCCTCACCCTGCTGGACGGGCAGGAGGTCGAGCTGGAGCCTGACGTGCTGGTGATCGCCGATGCCTCCGGGCCTCTAGCCCTGGCGGGCATCATGGGCGGTGCGGGCAGCGCCGTGGGGAGCGAGACCCGGAACGTGTTCCTGGAGAGCGCCTTCTTCAGTCCCGCGGCCATCGCCGGCAGGGCCCGGCGCTACGGCCTGCACACGGATTCTTCCCATCGCTTCGAACGCGGCGTGGATCCGGAACTGGCCCGGCGGGCCATGGAGCGGGCCACGGCGCTGTTGCTGGAGATCGCAGGCGGGCAGGCCGGTCCCGTAGTGGAGGCGGCCGCGCCCGAGGCCCTGCCGCAGCGCCGGGCGGTGCGCCTGCGGGCGGCGCGCATCGCCGCCCTGTTGGGGGAATCCATCCCGGAGGGGGAGGTGGAGGACATCCTGAGGCGTCTGGGTTGCGAGGTGGCGGGCGAGGGTGCGGGGATCTGGCGGGTGACGCCGCCCAGCAGCCGTTTCGATCTCGGCATCGAGGTGGATTTCATCGAGGAAGTGGCGCGGGTGCACGGCTACGAGCGCCTGGCGCCGCAGCGCCCGCGCGGCGCGCTGGTACCGGCCGCGGTGGGTGAGGGGCGGGCACGGGTGCGGCGTGCCTGCCGGCTGCTGGCGGACCGCGGCTACCGGGAGGCCATCACCTACAGCTTCGTCGACCCGGCGCTGCAGCGGCTCTTCGATTCACAGGACCGGCCCATCGCCCTGGCCAATCCCCTCTCCAGCGATACCGCGGTGATGCGCACCTCCCTGTGGCCCGGTCTGGTGCAGGCCTTGCGGCACAATCTCAAGCGCCAGCAACGGCGCGTCCGACTCTTCGAGTATGGAAAGAAATATCTTATAGAAGATGATGAAATAAAAGAGTTTTTCGTTCTGTCTGCCGCCGTGACGGGGAGCCGCTGGCCGGAGCAGTGGGGCCTGCCCGCGCAGGAGGCGGATTTCTACGACCTCAAGGGGGACGTGGAGGCCCTGCTGGCCTGTGCGCGGGTCGAGGGGCTGCATTTCGCACCCGAACCCGTCCATCCAGCCCTGCACCCGGGGCAATGCGCCTGCCTGCTGGACGAGGCGGGCCGCTGCCAGGGCTGGCTCGGGGCCCTGCATCCCCGCCTGTTGCAGGTCCTGGAGCTGGAACAAAACGTTTTGGTTTTCGAGCTCAGTTCTCCTATCATAGAACAGGGAAGGTCGCCCGTTTTCCGTGAATTGTCGAAGTTTCCCGCCGTGCGCCGTGACCTCGCGGTGGTGGTGTCCGAGTCGGTGCCCGCCCAGGCCGTGATGGAGGTGGTGAAGGCGGCGTGCGGCGCGCAGTTGCAAAAGTTACAGCTCTTTGATGTTTATCGCGGAAAAGGCGTTGATCCAGATAAAAAAAGTCTTGCTTTGGGCTTGACCTTCCAGGATTTTTCCCGCACCCTTACCGACGAGGAGGTGGAGGCCCTGGTGAAACAGGTGCTGGTGCAGTTGCAGGACCGTCTGGGAGCAACCTTGAGAGAATGAGCCTATGGCACTGACGAAAGCGGACATGGCGGAAAAGCTGTTCGAGGAATTCGGACTCAACAAGCGCGAGGCCAAGGAACTGGTGGAGATGTTCTTCGAGGAGATCCGGCACGCCCTGGAGTGCGGACAGCAGGTCAAGCTGTCGGGCTTTGGCAATTTCAACCTGAGGGAGAAGAACGAGCGGCCGGGGCGCAACCCCAAGACCGGTGAAGAAATTCCCATCACCGCCCGGCGTGTGGTGACCTTCCACCCCGGGCAAAAACTCAAAGCGCGGGTGGAGGCCTATGCTGGAACCCAGCAACAATGACGAACTGCCCCCCATTCCGGCCAAGCGCTATTTCACCATCGGCGAGGTGAGCGAGCTCTGCGGCGTGAAGCCCCACGTCCTGCGTTACTGGGAGCAGGAATTCCCGCAGCTCTCGCCCGTCAAGCGGGCCGGCAACCGGCGTTATTACCAGCGCCAGGACGTGATGCTGGTGCGCCAGATCCGCGATCTGCTCTATCACAAGGGGTTCACCATCGGCGGGGCCCGGCAGCAGTTGTCGGGCGCGGAGATGAAGCAGGACATCAGCCGCAGCCGGCAGATCGTGCGCGAGGTGCGCAAGGAGCTGGAAGGGGTTCTCAAAATCCTCAAAAGCTGATCTAATACGCGCGGCCGCCGGCGGTGGCCGCCGGCAAAGGACGAACGGGGCGTAGCGCAGCCTGGTAGCGCACCTGAATGGGGTTCAGGTGGTCGGAGGTTCAAATCCTCTCGCCCCGACCAAATCGCCGTATTTCCTTACTCTTGCACCGGCCGGCATCATCTTGTGCCTTCCGGCAACGTCTGTTTCGCGTTCGGTCCTGCTCTGCCTGTTCGATTCGTCGCAACCCGATATTCGCAGTGCCGGATCTGCAATCGGCTAGGGCCCTGGTGCCCGAAGCAAACTCTGTTAAGATAAGCTTTTTTGAGTTTTTGTTCAGCGACCGAGAGTGTCGAGGTGATCGAAGACTTCCCCCGTATCAAACGACTGCCGCCCTACGTCTTCAATATCGTCAACGAATTGAAGGCTAAGGCGCGCGCGCGGGGTGAGGACATCGTCGATTTCGGCATGGGCAATCCGGATCAGCCCACGCCGCCCCATATCGTGGCCAAGCTGGTTGAGGTAGCCCAACGCCCCGACATCCATCGCTATTCCATGTCGCGCGGCATCCCGCGCCTGCGCCGCGCCATCTGCCGTTGGTACGAGCAGCGCTACCAGGTGTCGCTGGATCCCGAATCCGAGGCCATCGTCACCATCGGCTCCAAGGAGGGGCTGGCGCATCTGGCCCTGGCCACGGTGGGGCCGGGCGATGCCGTGCTGGTGCCCAATCCGGCCTATCCCATCCATCCCTATGGCTTCGTCATCGCCGGTGCCGACATCCGTCACGTACCCCTGGTGCCCGGCGGGGACTTCTTCCAGGAACTGGAGAAGGCCATCAAGGATTCCTGGCCACGGCCCAAGATGCTGCTGCTCAATTTTCCGTGCAATCCCACCACTCAGTGTGTGGACCTGGCCTTTTTCGAGAAGGTGGTGGCCGTGGCCCGCGAGCACGGCATCTGGGTGGTGCACGATCTGGCCTATGCCGACATCACCTTCGACGGTTACCGCGCGCCCTCCATTCTCCAGGTGCCCGGGGCCAAGGATCTGGCCGTGGAGTTCTTCAGTCTCTCCAAGAGCTACAACATGCCCGGCTGGCGGGTGGGCTTCATGTGCGGCAACGCCACCCTGGTGGCGGCCCTGGCGCGCATCAAGTCCTATCTGGACTACGGCATGTTCACGCCCATTCAGGTGGCCGCCATCACCGCTCTGGAGGGCCCGCAGGATTGCGTGGCCCAGATCACCGCCATCTATCAGCGGCGCCGTGACGTGTTGTGCGACGGGCTCAATGCCGCCGGCTGGCCGGTGGAGAAGCCCAAGGCCACCATGTTCGTATGGGCCCCCATACCCGAGCCCTATCGCCATCTAGGTTCGCTGGAATTCTCCAAGAAACTGCTGGAGGAGGCCAAGGTGGCGGTGTCGCCCGGCATCGGTTTCGGCGAGTACGGGGACGGCTTCGTGCGTTTCGGCCTCATCGAGAACGAGCACCGCACGCGCCAAGCCCTGCGCGGCATCCGCGCCATGTTCAGAAAGGATCAACGACACAATATTGCCATGGGAGGACAGCCTTGAATCCGGTCAAAGTGGGACTGCTAGGGCTGGGCACGGTGGGCGGCGGTACCGCCAACGTACTGGCCCGCAACCAGGAGGAGATTGCCCGCCGTGCCGGGCGCGGCATCCAGATCACCCATGCCGCGGCACGCGAGACCTCTTTCCCGGACGTCAATACCGAGGGCATGACCATCGGCACCGATCCCTTCGCTGTGGTGGACCGGCCCGAGATCGACATCGTGGTGGAACTCATCGGGGGCTACGAGCCGGCCCGGGAGCTGGTGCTGCGGGCCATCGACAACGGCAAGCACGTGGTCACCGCCAACAAGGCCCTGATCGCCATGCACGGCAACGAGATCTTCGCCGCTGCCCAGAGGAAAGGGGTGATGGTGGCCTTCGAGGCCGCGGTGGCCGGCGGCATTCCCATCATCAAGGCCTTGCGCGAAGGGCTGGCCGCCAACCGCATCGAATGGGTGGCGGGGATCATCAACGGTACCGGCAATTTCATCCTCACCGAGATGCGTGACAAGGGGCGCGATTTCGCCGAGGTGCTGGCCGAGGCCCAGGCCCTGGGGTATGCCGAGGCCGATCCCACCTTCGACGTGGAGGGCATCGATGCCGCCCACAAGCTCACCATCATCGCCGCCATCGCCTTCGGCATCCCCCTGCAGTTCGACAAGGTCTACACCGAGGGCATCTCCCACGTCACCCGCGCGGACGTGGACTATGCCGAGCAACTGGGCTATCGCATCAAGCACCTGGGGCTCACCCGGCGCACGGCACGCGGCATCGAGCTGCGCGTCCATCCCACCCTGATTCCCCATCGCCGGCTCATCGCCAACGTGGACGGGGTGATGAACGCGGTGCTCGTGAAGGGCGATGCGGTGGGGCCCACGCTCTATTACGGTGCTGGTGCCGGGCGCGAGCCCACCGCCTCCGCGGTGGTGGCGGACCTGGTGGACGTCACCCGTACGCTCACCACAGACCCGGAGAACCGCGTGCCCCATCTGGCCTTCCAGCCCGATGCCCTGTCCGACATCCCCGTCCTGCCCATGGAGGAGGTGGAGACCGCCTACTACCTGCGCATGCAGGTGGAGGACCGCCCCGGGGTGCTGGCGGACATCACGCGCATCCTGGGCGACCAGGGCATCAGCATCGAGGCGGTGCTGCAGAAGGAGCCCGTGGGCAGTGCCAGCGACGTCTCCGTCATCATGCTCACGCACCGGGTGGTGGAGCGGCGGATGAACCAGGCCATCGAGCGCATCGAGGCCCTGCCCACCGTGGAAGGCCGCGTGACGCGCATACGCATGGAGCCGCTGGACAAGGATGATTGAAGACGCGGTTCCGCCCCCGTTCCAGATCCGAGGAGTCCCATCATGCCGTTTCGCCCCCGCTATACCGGCCTGATCGACCGCTACCGCGATCGCCTGCCGGTACACGACGACATGCGCATCATCAGCCTGGGGGAGGGCGACACGCCCCTCATCCGCCTGCACCACATCCCCCGCCTCTTGGGCAAGGAAGTGGACTTGTACGTCAAGTACGAGGGCCTCAATCCCACGGGTTCCTTCAAGGACCGCGGCATGACCGTGGCCGTGACCAAGGCGGTGGACGAAGGCAGCCGGGCCATCGTCTGCGCCTCCACCGGCAACACCTCGGCCTCGGCGGCGGCCTACGCCGCGCGTGCCGGCATCACCGCCTTCGTGCTCATTCCCGAGGGCAAGATCGCCCTGGGCAAGCTGGCCCAGGCCATGATGCACGGGGCGGTGGTGATCCAGATCCAGGACAATTTCGACGCCGGCATGGAACTGGTGAAGCGCGTGGGCGAGGAAGCGCCGGTGACCATCGTCAACTCCATCAATCCCTACCGCCTGCAGGGACAGAAGACCGCAGCCTTCGAGATCGTGGAGGAACTGGGCGCGGCGCCGGACTATCACTGCCTGCCGGTGGGCAATGCCGGCAACATCTCTGCTTACTGGATGGGCTACAGCGAGTACCACGAGCACGGCGTGGTGAACAGCCGCCCGGTGATGTGCGGCTACCAGGCCAGCGGTGCGGCCCCCTTCCTGCGCGGGGGCCCGGTGGCGCAGCCGGAGACCGTGGCCACGGCCATTCGCATCGGCAATCCCCAGAGCTGGGACCTGGCCTGGGCCGCCAAGCGCGAGTCTGGCGGTTGGTTCGACGAGTTCAGCGACGAAGAGATCCTGGCCGCGCAGAAATTGCTGGCGGAACGCGAAGGCATCTTCTGCGAGCCGGCCTCCGCCGTCTCCCTGGCCGGCGCCATGAAAGACATCCGCGCCGGCAAGATCCCGGAAGGCAGCCGCGTGGTCTGCACCCTCACCGGTCACGGCCTCAAGGACCCGGACACCGCCGTGCGCCAGTGCCAGGGACCGGTGCACACCGTGGCCGCGGAACTGGAGGCGGTGCGCCGGGTCATTCTGAAGCATATCGACTGATCGGCACCCTTACCTCATGACAGAGACCAGGAAAGGGAAGCTTGGAGAGAGATCGGCATGCTGCTTTCGATATTCTTCTATTCCTCAATCTGTTAAGTAAATTCTAGAGCGGGTCGATACACTACAGGACGAGGCCTGTGGGGACAGGCCGGCAGATGCGGGAGGGTAGAGCATACCTCCTTGTTTTCGCTTTTCTCGTACACGCGCGCCCCAAGTTCAAGCCAGCATCATCCATTCCTGGGCCGATGAACCGCAGCAAGACCTTCAATTTCCTCAGTCGAGGCCGTGGTAGTCCCGTCGAGCGCCAGTTCCTGCTACTCAAATTGTTGCTCGTAGGTGGGGTAGTCCTCTCACTGGGTGCTTTCTTCTTCGTGCGTCACGCCGAGATGCAATCCACGCAGGCGGACTTCAAATTGCTGGCCTCGGCCCACAAGGTCACTTTACAGAAAGAAATCCAACTCAACCTCGAGGCCATCGAATACCTGCATGGCCTCTATCGCAGTTCTGATTTCGTTTCCCGCGAGGAATTCGGTTCCTTCGCTCGCGGGCCCTTGTTCAAACATCAGGCCTTGCTGGAACTTGCCTGGGTACCGCGTGTCTCTCACGAAGTGCATGCTGCTTTCGAACGCCAGCCACCTGCGGACTTCGGTCACATGGTTGGAAAGCCCTTCAGTGCCTCTGACAAGCATGAACGCCTGCCGGAGCAATCGGAGTATTTTCCCATCGAGTATCTGGAGAGTATGGGGCGGTCTCTGCACCAGATAGGCTTCGATTTGGCCAGTGAGCCGATGTATCGGCAGGCCATGGCTCAGGCGCTAGAAACAGGTGAGACAGTGATCAGTCAGCGCCTGCCGTTGAACGAAGAGGGGGGACTCTACGGGGTGCTGGCCCTCAAGCCGGTCTTCTCAAGTGCGAAGCCCTTAGGGGATTTGGAAGAGCGGCGGGCGGAATTGCAGGGCTTCCTCGTCGGTGTGATTGACATCAGTACCCTGGTAGGTGAAGCGGTGGTGTCCTGGGGAATCTTCGATCTCAACATCCTCATGCTAGATGCCACGGCGCCAGCCTCGGAGCGGGTGTTGTTCCATTACGACACGAAGCTGGATCATGAACATCACTCCGATGGAGAAGTGGTGGCCACACGCGGCGATTTCCAGTGGCGTGCGCTCTTGGAGGTGCCGGGGCGGGAATGGTATCTGGTCTTTCAGCCGGGGGCGGCCTTCGTCAGCGCCCACAATACCTGGGAGCCCTGGTTGACCCTGGCTGGTGGACTGTTGTTGACCTCTTTGCTGTGTATGTTGCAGCTTGGTTCGATCCGCCGTACACGTGAGGTGGAATCCCTGGCAGCGGACCTGGTGGAGGTGAATGCCAAACTAGAGAAGCAGATTGCACAGCGGCGCCGAGTAGAAGAGGCCGTGAAGCGTTCGCGCAAAATGTTGCAGTTGGTTCTGGATACTATTCCCGTACGTGTATTTTGGAAGGGACGTGATTTCAAATACTTGGGCTGTAACCAGCGCTTTGCGGAGGATGCTGGTATGTCCAATCCGCAAGAGATCGTGGGCAAGGACGATTACCAGCTGGTATGGCGCGAGTACGCCGATCTCTATCGCGAGGACGATCGTCAGGTGATGGAGAGTGGACAAGCCAAGCTCAATTTCGAGGAACCCCAGATCGGTCCGGACGGCAGGAAACTGTGGCTGCGTACCAGCAAGATTCCCCTCACGGACATGGACAACAATATCATCGGGGTATTGGGCACCTATGAAGACATCACCCAGCAGAAAGAGGCCGAGGAAGCCCTGCGCCGTCAGACCGACGAGAAAGAGCGTATCGAGCGGGTGTTGGTGGAGGTGGCCAACGCGGTGTCCTCTTCCACCGGTGACGAATTCTTCCGCATCCTGGCGAAGAATCTCGCTCGTACGCTCGATATGGACGTGGCTTTCATCGCTGCTTTTTGCAGCGAGGACACCAGTAAAGGAGAGATGCTGGCGGTATGTATGGACGGTGAGATTACCAGCAACTTCTGTTATGCGACCAGGGGTACGCCCTGCGAACTGGCACTGGCTGAAAACGGGTATTGCATTCCCGATGGACTCCCCGAACGCTTTCCCCACTGTACCGAGATGATGGGGATGGATATGGAGCTGGTGAGTTATCTGGGTATGCCGCTCTTCGATACGGAAGGGCAGATCCTGGGATTGGCTGCGGTGATGAGCCGACGTCCCATGGAGGATCACCAAGTGGCGGAGTCCATCCTCCGGATTTTTGCCAACCGCATGGCTGCCGAGCTGTCCCACAAACAGGCCGCGACGGAGATCGCAGACCTGATCAAGTTCCCCATCGGCAACCCTAGCCCGGTATTACGGGTGCGCAGTGACGGCAGGCTCATCTTCGCCAATCAGGGGGCTCAGTTTTTGCTGGAGCATTGGGGTTGCCGCGTAAACGAGCCGGTGCCCGAGGAAATCCTGCATCACTGCGCGGAGGCGCTGGCCTGTGAGCAGAACGTAGAGGTAGATATCCCTTGTGGTGACCGGGAATATTCGTTCATGTTCACACCCAGTGCCGCTGATCAGTACGTGAGCATCTATGCCTTCGATATCACCGAGCGCCAGCGGGCACGCGCAGAGATGCTCAAACTCACCCGAGCAGTGGAGCAGACGGCGGACTCCATCTGCATCACCGATGCGCAGGGCATTATCGAATACGTCAATCCAGCCTTCGAAAAGACCACGGGCTACACCCGCGAGGAGGTCCTTGGGCAGACACCTCGCTTGTTCAAATCCGGGCGTCACGAACCGGAGTTCTACGAACACATGTGGCAGACACTCCTGTCGGGACAGGTTTACCGCGACGTGATGATCAATCGCCGCAAGGACGGCAGCCTGTATTACGAAGAAAAAAGTATTACCCCTCTATTGGACGATGCCGGTCGCATTACCCATTTCATTTCCACCGGCAAGGACATCACCGAGCGCATGCAGGCTGAGGAACGCCTGCACCATTTGGCCTATCACGACGTGCTCACCGATCTACCCAATCGTGCCCTGTTCATGGACCGCCTCAGCCATGCGCTGTCCCGACGCCGGGCAGAGGGCAGTCGCGTGGCGTTGATGTTCCTGGACGTAGATCGCTTCAAAACCATCAATGACACCCTGGGACACGACACTGGCGATCGTCTGCTGCAGGCCTTTGCACGGCTGCTTACTCGCTGCGTGCGGGAAGGCGACACGGTGTCGCGTTTCGGAGGGGACGAATTCGCCATCCTGCTGGAGGACGTACCTTCGGTACAGGCAGTTTCCCAAGTGGCAGACAAGATTCGCGCGGCCCTGGCCAAGCCCTTCAAGGTGGAGGGGCCAGACTTGTATGTGACCACCAGCATCGGCATCAGCCTCTGTCCGGACGATGGCCGTGACGCCGCCACCATGCTCAAGCATGCCGACGCGGCAATGTATCGAGCCAAGGAGCGGGGTCGCAACAACTACCAATTTTATGCTACAGACATGGGCGAAGCGGCCATGGAACGTCTAACTTTAGAAAGCGGCCTACGCCAGGCCCTGCCGGAGGAGAAATTCCATCTTGTCTACCAGCCTCAGGTGGAAGTACGGGGCAAGGCCCTACTGGGCATGGAGGCCCTGTTGCGCTGGCAACATCCGGAGCTGGGTCCGGTCAACCCCGCTCAGTTCATTCCTATTCTGGAGGAAACCGGACTCATCACGGAAGTGGGGCATTGGGTATTGCGCACTGCCTGTCGCCATGCGGCGCGCTGGAACGAACTATTGGGCCGGCCTCTGCACATCGCCATCAACATCTCTGGGCGCCAGTTCCACGATCCAGAACTCAACATCCAGGTGGCCCGCGTCCTGGAAGAGACAGGGATACCAGCCCATCTTCTGGAACTTGAGATCACCGAGAGCGTGCTCATGCAGCACAACCACGCTTCCCTGAGCAACCTCGAGGCCTTGCACCGCATGGGTGTGCGGCTGGCTATCGACGATTTCGGCACCGGCTATTCCTCTCTCAGCTATCTGAAACGCTTCCCTGTGGACAGTCTCAAGATTGATCGCACTTTCATTCGTGACATCACCACAGATCCGGACGATGCCACCATCGTCAGCGCCATCACTGCTATGGCACACCGCCTCAATATGCGGGTCACGGCGGAAGGGGTGGAGACCGAAGAGCAGCTGGAATTCCTGCGTCGGTGCGACTGCGATGCCATGCAGGGCTATCTGTTCAGCGAGCCCTTGCTGGCGGAAGAAGTCGAAGAATTCTTAATAGCCCGGGGGCTCTGCACGCGCAGCCGGCGTGCAGGCAAACGCTCTTGACATTGCACCCCATCGCACCTGACGCCATGCCGCCCGGCAGGGCCAAAGCATCCGATACTCGGGCTTCCGCCACGCAACCGCTGCCACGCACACGTAACTTATTGAAAAAATAAAAATACATAAGGTGTTGATGTGTTTGGGAAATTCGCCCGCATGTGAGACAGGTTGGAAAATTTTCTTGTCTCGGGGAACTTTTTGCGTTATTAGCACTCTCAAAGGCAGAGTGCCAAAATTTGGAAATCTGCCCATCATCCCGAGGGGGAGTATATTACACATGAGCAAAGATTTTGAATACAGTCTAGCTTTGAGCAGCGGCAGTCTGGAGGCCTACATCCAGGCAGTGAGTGCCATTCCGATGCTGGATGCAGAGGAAGAGCGGCGCTTGGCGCGGCGTTACCGCCAGGAGAACGACCTGGATGCGGCCCGCCAGCTGGTACTGGCCAATCTCCGTTTCGTGGTGCACATCGCCCGCGGTTACGCCGGCTATGGCCTGCCCCAGGCCGACCTGATCCAGGAAGGCAATGTGGGGCTGATGAAGGCCGTCAAGCGCTTCGATCCCGAGATGAACGTGCGCCTGGTGTCCTATGCCGTGCACTGGATCCGGGCCGAGATCCACGAATTCATCCTGCGCAACTGGCGTATCGTCAAGGTGGCCACCACCAAGGCCCAGCGCAAACTGTTCTTCAACCTGCGTGCGGCCAAGAAGCGCCTGGCTTGGTTGGGCAAGGAAGAAGTGGAGGCGGTGGCCAAGGATCTGGGCGTGCGTCCTGACGAAGTGCTGGAGATGGAATCGCGCTTGAGCGGATACGATGCTTCTTTCGATGCCCATGAGCGTGACGACGAGGATCAGGGTTATCAGGCCCCGGCGGCCTATCTGCAGGATCTGCGCATGGATCCCACCACACAGGTGGAGGACAGCGAATGGCGCGATCACAGCGAACGGCGTCTGCACGCTGCACTGGAGACGCTGGATGAACGTAGCCGTGACATCCTGCAGCAACGTTGGCTGGCGGACGAAAAGATGACGCTGCAGGACCTGGCCAATCGTTACGAGGTCTCGGCCGAACGCATTCGCCAATTGGAGAAGAACGCCCTCAAGAAGCTGCGCAACGCCATGGAGGCGTGATTCAGATATCAGACGTCAGATGTCAGACGTCGGACAAGATGTCCCAGCCCTCTCCTCCTTCTAGGGGAGAGGGCTTTTTTTGTCCGTTGGGGAGGAGAGGGATTTTTTTGGCTCCTTTGGGAGAGAATGGGGTTTGCCAAGAATGCCTCTTCCCATGCGGTGGAGAGGACAGGACTATTCCCCCACAGCGAGGAGAGAGGGTAGGACTACTAAGAAATTTTCCCTCTCCCCCTGCAGGGGGGAGAGGGTAGGGTGAAGGGGGGGACGGTTCTGAAGCTGGTGATGCCAGTTACTGGTTCTCCGCCAGTCGCTGTTCCCAGTACCTGGCCTTGGCTTCGTCCTTGTCGAGCCCGAACCAGCCTTCACTGTAGCCCACCACCAAGTATTCCTGGGCTTCGCGAATGCCATTGGCGGCGGCCTGATGGTACCAATACAGGGCCTGGGCTTCGTCCTGTTCCACGAATAACCCGCTGTGATACATCAGTCCCAGATTGAACTGGGCTCGGGCGTCTCCCTGGAGGGCCAGGGGCAGCCAGTAGCTGAAAGCCGCGCCATAGTCGTTGCGATAGGCGGAGTCGTAACCCTGAGCGTAGGGGTCTGCCTGGTTACCCTCTTTCAGGGTGGCGGCCGTTGCGGTACTGCCCAACAGGAGAGCGGCGCACAGCGCCAGGCTGTGGATCATCGGTCCTCGAGAAGAAGTGCGGCGCAAAGTGCCGCAGCAAGCGCGCTGTAGTTTCATGTCATCCTCCTGCTTCGATGGGTGGAATGGGATGACTATGGCACAGCGTCGCCGGAAGGAATGTGACCGCCTTCACAAAATCCGGCTCAAGCCATGAATTATGGAATTTCCAGGGACAGCCGCTCGGCGGGTAGGGCGGTACGGAAACGCACGGGGTCTTCGATGAGCCGCTGGCCGGCGGCGGGCGGGGGCATGGGGTTGTCGCGGCCGTAGGCCTCCACCACCAGTCGTCCGGCCTGCGCCTCCAGCATCCAGTGGCGGAAGAAGCGCAGCAGTTCTTCTTGCCGGAGGGTGCGGACCGCGGCGGCCAGCCGTTCGGAGAGATCGAAGCGGTGATAACCCAAGGCCAGGAGATGGGCGTAGCGGCGGCTGAGATCGTCCAGGGTCTTTTCTTCTTCCAGCAGATCGCTCAACAGGCCGGCCCGGTAGTTCTCGAAGGTCTCGGACGTCATCTCCACGAGCAGCTTCTCGAAGCGGCGCAGGAAACGCTGCACGTGCCGGTACAGTTCCGGTGGGGTGGCGTGCGGTGATTGGACGACCAGCTTCAGGCCCGGCCGGCGCAAAGTGCTATGCGTGGCGGCGAAGACCACGTAGCCCAATTGGGCCTCGGTACGCAAGACGTGATAGAAGGGGCCTTTCAGCATGCGTTGCAGGAACAGGATGCGGGCGGCTTCGGCGATGCTGCTCTCCCGCCCCTGGTAATAGACCACCAGGGCGTGGTCCTCCAGCGGAGTGCCGAGCCGCCGCACATGGGTCGATTGCGCGGGCAACACGGTGAGGCGCGGGCCCGGGGGCGGCGAGCGGCGCTGTGCCCCCAGTTTGAGGCGTATCCGTTCGGCCATGGTGCGGGTCTGGGCGGCGGTGAGGTTGCCATGTCCCAGCACCTCCACGCTGGCGCCGGCGAAGAAATCGGCGGCGAAACGGGCCACTTCCTCCGCCGTGATCTGTGGCAGGATTTCCAGATAGCTGCTGGTTGGCCAGCGATGATGCTGGAGCAGGAGCAGCAATTCTCGGTTGGCCTGCCGGTAGGGCCGGTCGTGGCGCAGGTTCTCCCAGGTACGGCGCAGGCGTTCCCGCTGCAGCGCCAGGCGGGCGGGGTCGATTCGCAGCCGGACCAAGGTATCCAGAATGTGCTCCAGCCATAGGGCCTGGCGTTCGTCCAAGCCGCCCAGGGAGAGCGTGAGGCCGTCACGTCCCGCCGTGAGGTCGTAGTAGAGATCCGCCAGGTAGGCATAATAGGCGCTGTCCTTCAAGGCATCGTGCACCAGAGCGGTATAGAGGCGGGCC
The DNA here is from genome assembly GCA_015488555.1 of Gammaproteobacteria bacterium. GTDB lineage: Bacteria > Pseudomonadota > Gammaproteobacteria > SZUA-140 > SZUA-140 > S012-109. The sequence continues at coordinate 32,723 of WFNO01000088.1, read as the reverse complement.
AGGACACGCCCGCGGGGGTCGGCCAGCATTTCCGGATGTCGCAGGTAGATCACGAGATTGGCTCGGGGCAGGCGGAAGCGATCGTCCTGCTTGTGCCAGACGCGCAGTCCCGGGCGTTCCAGGATGCGCCGGGGCACGGGTGCGGTGTCCGCCAGGGGCTTGAGCGCCGGCCGCTCGGGCAGGAAGGGATTGGGACCGGGGATGGCCAGTGGGGCGGGCGTGAAGAGCTGGAGCCAGCGCCGCTGGAGGGCCGGGGCGATGGCCGTGATCTGATACGGAACCTGGTAGCGTGGCTCGCGCAAGGCGGCGGGCAGGTCCGGAGCCAGGAGGATGAGCCGCAGGTTGTCCGGTCGCAGGGCGTCCAGCAGGAAGCCGAGTTCGTCGGCCCGGTAGCGCTGGAATTCCAGTGGTCCGCGCAACACCAGGGCCGGCGGATAGTGATGCAGATTGCGGGCCAGGGCGCGCACCTCCACCACCGCGCGCGGCGGTTCCCGGTACTGGAAGCGCAGCGCATTCATGCGCGCGATCTCGTCGTAGATCCAGGGTTGGAAACCCTCCCGCCGGATGCGTTCCAGATACTGGAACACCAGTCCCGTGATGTGACTGACGAAGCGCAGGCCTTCGGGCGTGAGGTCGATGGCCACGTCCAGAGTGGCATAGTTGCCCGCCACCAGGCGCTTGCCCACCGACAGGCCATTGATCCAGCCCTTGCGGGTGAGCCACTGGTGCAGGCTGCCCGGCCCCTCGTGACCGAGCAGGTGTGAAACGAGCAGCGTGGGTTTGCTCAGGTGATAGGCGCTACGCCAGGGAAAGGGGAAGCTGAGGATCAGGCGGCGCTGTTCCCGCACCGGGACGATGTGGATCCACACACCGCGCTGGTGGTCCAGGAACAAGGGTTCGGTGATGGGGGGCTTGAGCGGCTGGCGCCGGCCGGCGCGCATGGGAATGGCGCCGAAATGGCGCCGGACCAGGGTCTCGAGTTGCGCCAGGGGCTGGCGCCCGAGCACGGCCAGGGTCATGAGCCGTGGATCGTAGTGGCGCTGGAAGAACTCGACGAGCGCCGCCCGCAGGGCCGCGGGCCGGTCCGCACCCAGGGTCTTGGCATTGCCCACGGAGAACTTGCTGAACGGATGGGCGGGATTGGCGGTGGCCTTCTGCACCTCCCAGAAACGGCGGCCGTCTTCCCGCAGCTTGAGGCGGTATTCGGATTCCACCGCCCGGACCTCGCGGGCCACGAATTCCGCATTGAACAAGGGCGCGATGAAGAATTGCGCGAAACGGTCCAGGGCGCCGGCCAGCCAGTCTGCGTCCACGTCGAAATAGAAACGCGTGTGCTCGGCTCCCGTGGAGGCATTGTTGCTACCGCCGTGCACCGCGATGAAATCCTGGAAGGCATTGGCATCCGGATATTTCTCGGTTCCCAGAAAGAGCATGTGTTCCAGGAAGTGGCTCAAGCCCGGCCGTTCGGGGGGATCGTCGAAATAGCCCACCCGAACGTCCAGGCTAGCCGCCGCCTTGTCGGCCTGCGGATCCGAGATCAGCAATACCCGCAGGCCGTTGTCCAGGGTCAGGTATCGGTAGGCGCGGCGATCCCGCTCCGGATGGATCACCGCCACCTCGGCAGCCGTGTCGGCGGGCGGCGTGCCGGCCGTGGCCGGGTATGGAGCCGTGGCGCTCCAGAAGAGCGCCCCCCAGCAGAGCAGCCAGACAGTCCAGCGCCCACTCGGGCGCAGTCTGGCCGGAGTCTCTCGCAGGGATCGGGTGATGCGGCGGTTCAGCATGACTTTTGCTTGTAAATCCGGATCACACAGCGAAGCGAGGTGTTTGCACGACCCCTCTCGACCGGGGAGCGGCGGGGACGAAGGCGGTGACGGGCATGCCGGGCAAGATCGAAAATCTGCGGGGTGGGATGGGTTACCGGCTGGCGGGCATGCTGGCCGTGATCCTCGTGCTGCTCGCCATCGCAATACTGGTCCATGATAGGCGAACGGCGGCCCTGGAATCCAGTCTGGAATCCAGTCTGGAATCTGGTCTTCTGGAATTGGGCCCGGAACTTGGGTTCGGATTCTGGGTCGGCGTGCTCCTGCTGGGCCTGGGCGCGGCGCTGCTGGGGGGCGCGGTGATGGCCTGGCGCCACCGCCGCGGCGAGCAGAGCCTGGCGGCGCAATTGCACCGCTTCCGGCACACCGGACTGTGGCGCCCCCTGCATGCGCCGCCGGCGCTGGCGCAGGTGGGGATGGCGGTGGAGGCGGTGCTGGCCTCTTATCGCGAGGCGGTGGCGGCCGTGCAAGAGCATTGCCGGGCCATCGGTCAGACGGCGGCCCGTCTGGAGCGCCTCGTGGCCTATACCCTGCGGGAGGATGGTGAATCGCGCCCCCCTTCGGAGGCGGCGGCGCTGCAGGAACTCCCGGAACGCCTGGAGGGATTGGCGAAAGAGGGCGCGCAGATCGGTGGCGAGCTGGCACGGCTGGCCGAGACCGGTGCAGAGGAGCAGGCCGCGATGGCGGCATCGGCCGCCCGCCTGGAAGAAGGTGCGAACTCGATCCAGGAGACCGCTGCCGTGGTACGGCAGTTGTACGCGTCCGGGGCGGACATCGGTGGGGTGCTGGCCGTGATCCAGGAAGTGGCCGAGCAGACCAATCTGCTGGCCTTGAACGCCGCCATCGAGGCCGCCCGCGCCGGGGACAAGGGCAGGGGATTCGCCGTGGTGGCGGATGCGGTGCGCACCCTGGCCCAGCGTACCCAGGATTCCACGGAAGAGATCAAGGCCTCCATCGGCCGCTTGCAGCGGCAGATCGAGACCCTGGAAGGCCGCATCGAGGCCGTCTCCCGGCACTTCCACGAATGCCTGCAGACTTGCCGGCAGGGCAGTGAACGATATCGGGCACTGGTGGCCGCCCTGCAGGATCTGCAGGTACAGTGCGATGGCCTGAGCGCCGAACTGGCGGCGCTGCAAGCAAAGGGGCATCAGGCCCTGGCGCATCTGACCCCGGGACAGGAAGAGGGCTCCATCACCCGCCGCCTGACGCCGGTGCACGAGACCACCCGCATGCTGGGAGAACAACTGGCCCGCCTCGGCGCGGTGCTGGATCGCTACCGCGAATTGGAATCGGATGGAGAGGCAGGTCGAGGGAGATAGGCCAGGCTGTACAGCTCCAGGTGCCGGGGCGTGCCGCGGGGATAGTCCCAATCCACGCGTACGGCCAGGCGCCAGAGCCCGGACCCTCCCGCTGCGGCCTCGATCCGCCAGGTGCAGCGGAAAAGGAGTGCGGAATCGGCTTCCGACGAGGTGGCGGCGTTGGCATCCCGGCGTTCTCCGGTGGCGGTGGCTTGCACCTCCACCTGGCCGGCGGCCGGCACGGTGCCCGCCTGGAAGGCGATCTGCAGGCGGGCCATGTGGTTCTCGGCCAGGCGCAGGGCCAGGGCTTGTTGCCCGCCGAGACGGGACTCGTGCAGGGCCTGCCATTGCAGGCGCCCGATGGCGGTGAGGGTGAAGACCAGCACACTCAAGGTGAGCAGCACCTCCACCAGTCCCAGCCCGTCTTGCGGCTGCCGCCGCTTTCCGCGGGCCTGGGGGTACTGCAATCGGTCCCGAGCCATCACGGCATGTCTTCCCGCTCGAAGGGGCCGTCGATCCAACCGCCGGGCAAGGGCCGCACGTGCAGGGCAGTGGGGTCCGATGCCTGCGGCTGAATCAGCAGCCGGTGGTGCAGGCCGTGGCTGCGCGAGCCGTCCGCCGACCGTCCCCGGGCCCGAAGCGCCACTTGGCGCGGGATGGCCGGCCCAATGAGGGGTGTGGAAGCGGAGGCTGGAGCAGGGTGGATCTCCCAGCGGACCTCGTAGGCGCTGCCGTCCGGCAGGGTCCCGCGCCATCGGCCGCGGGGTTGCACCACGCCCATCCGGGCCTCCAATTCAAGCCGGGCGCGGGCCTGGGCCAGGCCCGCCTGCGCGGCCCACAGGGCCTGTGCCTGCTGGAATGCCGCAGTGCCATGGCGACGCTCCTGCAGGGCGAGCCGCGCCCCCTGCAGGGCCACGAGGGTGAGCAAGGCCAGCAGGGCCACCGTGAAGGCGAGGGTGGCCAGGCCCTGCTGGCGGTGCCGGGCGGTATTGCCGGCCGAGTGCCTGTGCGAGGGCGGCCTCATTCTTCGGGGTGGGGGGAGGCGGGAGCGGCTGCGAGGTTGGGTTGCACCAGGATACTGCGCAGCGCCAGCGCCTCGCCGGGCCTTGTCTGCAAGACGCCCGCCAGCACGATCTCCAACCCCCCGCCGGGCAGGATGCGGAATTGCAGCCGCCGGATTTCCACCACTGCCGGATCGCTGATGCGCCACCAGCGCCCGCTGCGGCAGGGATCGCAGCGAGGTTCCCGGCAGGCTCCGCCAGTGCGGTGCAAGACGGCGCCCGCGGCGAGCCTGTAACCCCGCACTTCGCGCGCCCCCAGGCGGCCGTCACCGTCGGCGTCGTAGCGGTAGACCAGGCAATGGCCCTGAAGAGTGGGCTGGAGCGTGAGCCGGGCGAAGGGATTGGGGCCTGCCCAGGGATTCCCGCCGGGGGGCGGGTTCGGACGCGAGGCCGAATTCCAGTAGCCTGCGCGGCGCAGGTCCTGGCGCATGGTTTCCAGCACGGCCTGCAATTCCTGCTGCAGGCGCAGCCTCTGCACCCGCTGCATCTGATCCCGCCACAACGCGGTGTAGAGCGACAAGAGCCCGGCCAGCAGGATCAGGCCCAGGGACAGGGACAGCAACAGTTCCACCAGGGTCAAACCGCGCGCGCGTACCCGGTTTCGCACCCCGTTTCGTGCTTGGTTTCGTGTGCGGCCTGGGAGGCCCACCGTGGCGATCAGCATGGCGGCAATCCTGCCAGCCCCTGCGCGCACAAGCGCAGGCGGCCCTGGCTGCTGGCCACGATCCGGGCCTCCAGGCCGCCGCTGCGCAGGAAGATGGTGCCGGCCCGGGTACCGCCCCGGACCGGACCGAAGTACAGGGTGTGATCGGGGAGATTGGTCCACAGGCGTACCCCGGGCAGGGTGGTGCTGTCCACTCGCGCCTGGGGGCGGCCGCCCAGGCGGCAGGCCTGCTCTTCACAGCGGCAAGGGCCGGTGTCGCTGGCCCCGTAGCACCAGCGGCCGGAGGCTTGGATGGCGAATCGTACCGCCACGCCGCGGCCCTGGCGCAGGGCCTCCAGGCGTGCCGCCTGCATTTCCCCGTGCAACAGGATGGCCGCCTGTTCCAGGCGCCGGCGCGCGAGCCGGTCCTGCCAGGAGGGCACGAACTGCAGCGCCAGCAGCGCGAGCACGGCCAGCGCCACCAACAGTTCCAGGAGGGTATGGGCCCGTTCCCGCGGGCCGAATGGCGAGACGATCACGATGGCATTCCCTTGCCCCTTGTGTTCGTTCCGGCCGGCTCCGTCTGAGATAGCGGCGTACTGCCGGCCCCAGGCTTGCGGCGAGAAGGATTGTATCGCAATAATGCGGCACCCGGAATCGGGATGGAGAAGCAGGATGGCCCGTGCGGTGCCGCGGGCGGCCGGAGAGGGAATGCCGGATGACCGTGACCAAGACTTCCGCCCGCGGGCGGAAGCCGTGCAGACGAGGAGGCTGGAGTTTGCTGGAGATCTTGACGGCCCTGGCCGTGGCCGCCGTGCTCGCGGGACTGGCCGTGCCTGCGTGGCAGGACCTACTGCGCAAGCAGCGGCGTGTGGATGCCATGCAAGGCCTGCTGCGCATCCAGGCGGCCCAGATGCGCCATTTCGAGGCCCACGGGCGCTACGCCCGGCGGCTTTCCCAGTTGGGCTGGCCCGCCGATCGCGTGCCCAGCCCCGCCGGTCATTATCTCCTGTACCTGCACCAGGACGGGACCCCGGATCCCTCGCTGGGCTATCTGGCCCTCGCCGTACCCCGCCCCGGTTCGGGACAGGAAGGCGATGCCTGCCGGCGCCTGGCCCTGGACGAGCGCGGCCCCAATCCGGCGCTGTCCAGCCGGCCCGATTGCTGGCGGCGCTGAACGAAGCGCTCCGATGCCGGTGAGTGGAGAACGCGAGGCGGTGCTCTATGTTCCGGGACTGTGCGGTCGCGAAGACCAGCGGACCGCCTTCCGGGCCGCGGTGCAGGGGCTGGAACTGCCACATTGGGAGATGCTGGCGGGCCGGGGCCGGCAGGAGCAGGGAGGTCGGCATGGCGGGCTCCGCGCGGAATTCTATGCGGGCCTGTGGCAATGCCTCGGTTTGGAGCCCTTGCCGGAAGGCGGCGGTCCTCTGGCGGCCTATGCCCTGTGGGGGCTGCGGGGCGAGCGGCCCGAAGGCTGCTGGTTGCGTGCGGATCCGGTGTGTCTGGAGGCCGACCGCGACCGGCTGGTGATGCGGGCCGTGCCGGAACTCGATGCCGAGGAATGCGCCGCGCTGGAGCAGGCCTTCGCAGCGCATCTGCGGGCGGAGGGCCTGCACCTGGAAGCAGCCGGTGGGGCCTGGTATCTGCAGGCCGGCGAACACCAGGAATGGCACGCCAGTCCGGTCCACCAGTCCCTGGGTGAGGACCTGCATCCCCATCTGCCGCGTGGTCCCCATGGGCGCCGCTGGCGGCGGCTGCTCAACGAGGTCCAGATGCTGCTTCACGAGCACGAGATCAACCAGGAACGCCGGAGGCGCGGCGCGCAGCCGGCCAACAGCCTGTGGTTCTGGGGAGTGGGTGCCCTGCCGGCGGCCGCTCCGGCCCCGCGGTCGTGGTCTGCCGTATGGACGATGGATGCCGTGACCCGCGGCCTGGCCCGCGCGGGCGGGTTTCCCGCCCGGACCTTGCCGGAGCATGGCGAGGCCTGGTTGGCGGCCGGGCCGGCGCCGGGGCGTCATCTGCTGGTCTGGGAGGGTTTGCGGTCCGGACTGTGGGCGGCGGCACGTTCGGGCGACGTCGAGCGCTGGAGCGCGTTGCTCGCGGAATGGGAGTCACGCTGGCTGGGACCGTTGTGCGCGGCCCTGGGTGCGGGGCACCTGACCGGCCTGGCCGTATGCGACGAGCGCGGTGCCTGCTGGCGGCTTCAGCGGCGCGATCTGCGGCGCTGGTGGCGCCGCAGGCGCCCCTTCCATGAGAGTCTGTAAAGGGAGCGTCTGTGAAGGCGGGTCGCGTGGGGCGCGGGCAGGCACGCAGGCGGATCATCGTGCGCCGGGAGAGCGATCCCGCTGCCTGGCGGCGGCTGGCCGCCGCGCGGGGCCTGCATCCGGTGTTGGCCCGGGTCTATACCCAGCGCCGGATCCAGGGTCCGGAGGAATTGGAATACCGCCTGCAGCATCTCGCTCCGGCGGAGGCACTGAGCGGCATGGAAGAAGCGGTGGAGTTGCTCGCGCGGGTGATGCAGGCGGACGGCCACATCCTCGTCGTCGGAGACTTCGATGCCGACGGCGCCACCAGCACGGCCGTGGCTCTGCGCGCCCTGCGGGCCATGGGCGGGCGCGCGTCCTATCTGGTGCCGGATCGCTTCCGCTTCGGCTACGGGCTCACCCCGGAGATCGTAGCGGTGGCGGCCGCTCGCAACCCCGATCTCATCGTCACCGTGGACAACGGGATCTCCAGCATCGCCGGGGTGGAGGCGGCCGCTGCCCGTGGCATTCCGGTGCTGGTCACGGACCATCACCTGCCGGGAGCGACGCTGCCCCCTGCCGCCGCCATCGTCGATCCCAACAGGCCCGGCGATGCCTTTCCCAGCAAGCACCTGGCCGGTGTGGGTGTCATCTTCTATGTCATGATGGCCTTGCGCGCCCACCTGCGCCGGCTGGGCTGGTTCGAGAGGCGCGGCCTGCCGGTGCCCAACCTGGCTCGCCTGCTCGATCTGGTGGCCCTGGGTACCGTGGCCGATGTGGTGCCCCTGGACTACAACAACCGCATCCTGGTGGCCCAGGGGCTGGCCCGTATCCGCCAGGGGCAGGCCTGCGCCGGTATCCGCGCGCTGGTACAGGTGAGCGGCCGTGCTGCCGAACGCCTCACCACCTCGGACCTGGGCTATGCCCTGGGGCCCAGGCTCAATGCCGCAGGCAGGCTGGAAGACATGTCCCTGGGCATCGAGTGTCTGCTGTGCGAGGACGAGCAGCGGGCACTGGCATTGGCCCGGCGCTTGGACGCCCTCAATGTCGAACGCCGCCGCATTGAGTCGGAAATGAAGGCGGAGGCGCTGGCCGAGCTGGACGAACTCTTCCGCATGGAAGCACTGGAGGAAGATGCGGCTTCCGAAGATGTGCCTCCTGGGCTGTGCCTGTACCGGCCGCACTGGCATCCTGGGGTGATCGGCATTCTGGCGTCTCGGGTCAAGGACCGCCTGCACCGGCCGGTGATCGTCTTCGCGCCGGGGCAGGAAGGGGAATTGAAGGGCTCGGCGCGCTCCATACCCGGGCTCCATATCCGCGATGTGCTGGACGAGGTGGCCGCGCGCCATCCGGGGCTGATCGGGAGGTTCGGCGGCCATGCCATGGCCGCGGGCTTGAGCCTGCGCCGGGAGCACTATGCGGATTTCAGCGCCGCCTTCGCCGCAGTGGTGGCGGAACATCTGGGGCCTGAGCACCTGGAGGACAGGCTGTGGAGCGACGGGGCGCTGGCCCCGGACGAACTCAATCTGGAGACGGCCCGGGCGCTGCGCGAAGGCGGGCCCTGGGGGCAGGGCTTCCCCGAGCCCCTGTTCGACGGGGTCTTTCAGGTGCGCGAGCGGCGGCGAGTGGGAGAACGCCATCTCAGACTGACCCTGGCGCATCCGGGCGGCGGCGCTCCCCTTGCCGCCATCGCTTTCAACCGCAACGAGGACGACTGCCCCGCGCGGGAAGCGCACATCGCCTATCGCCTGGAGGTGGACGAGTTCGGCGGTGCCAGCCGGCCGCAGTTGGTGGTGGAATACATCTCCGCGGAAATGGGGGTATAAAAAACCCTCGCGCGCCATTGGGCGCGCGAGGGCGGATCACGGGAACAGAGGACTCAGTCTTCGCCGCCGCTGAATGCGCCGATCAGGTGCAGCAGACTGAGGAACAGGTTGTATATGCTCACATACAGGCTCACGGTGGCCAGGATATAATTGGTCTCGCCCCCGTGTACCAGCTGGCTGGTCTCATAGAGGATGTACCCCGACATGAGCAGCACGAACATGGCGGAGATGGCCAGCTGCAGGCCCGGGATGTCGAAGAACAGGGCGCCCAGCGCACCCAGGAAGGCCACCAGGATGCCCACCATGAGAAAGCCACCCATGAAGGTGAAATCCTTGCGGGTGGCGAGCACGTAGGCCGACAGACCCAGGAAGATGGCACCCGTGCCTCCCAGGGCGGTCATGACGATCTGGTCGCCGTTGGGCAGTCCCAGGTAGGTGCTGAGAATGGGGCCCAGGGTCAGGCCCATGAAACCGGTGAGGGCGAATACCGAGACGAGCCCCCATACGCTGTTGCGCAGCTTGTGGGTGAGGAACAGCAGTCCGAAATAACCCACCAGCGTCAGCAGAAGCCCGGGATGGGGCCAGTTGAAGGCCATGGACAGTCCCGCCGTCACGCCGCTGAACAGCAGGGTCATGGACAGCAGGGCATAGGTGTTGCGAATCAGCTTGCTCGTGGCCAGAGTGGATGTGGCCGTGCGGCTGATGGTCTGATAGGGATTCATCGCGGTCGATTACCTCATCGGTTGACACAGACATTGGAATGATAGAAATTCCGGGGAGCGAAGACAAGCTCGAAAAAGAAGCAATGATTATTCGAAATTTACGTAGCACAGGATTCGAGAGGCAAGGGTTTTCTCTTTGTAGATCCCCATGTAGAGCCGGGTGTGGTTCGGCATCGGGGGGTTGCCCGGGCGGTTCGGGAAGGGTGCGGGCCTTGCTGGCGGCGGGCCTGCTCTTGTTCGTCTTGACCGATACGGAGGGAGGCATGGCACTGGAATTGACGTCACCGGCATTCGCTCAAGGGGCGGTCATTCCGTCCCGCTATACCTGTGAAGGCGAGGATGTCTCGCCACCCTTGCAGTGGCGCGGCGTGCCCGCGGGCGCGCGCAGCCTGGTGTTGATCGTGGACGATCCGGACGCTCCCGATCCGGCGGCGCCCCGTATGACATGGGTGCATTGGGTGCTTTACAATCTGCCGCCGGACAGCACCGGATTGCCGCAGGGCACCACTTCCCGGGACCTGCCCGCGGGCACCGGGGAGGGCCGCAACGACTGGGGGCGTACCGGCTACGGCGGTCCCTGTCCTCCGGTGGGCCGCCATCGCTATTTCTTCAAGCTCTATGCCCTGGATACGGTGTTGGAGGGACTCGCGACGCCCACCAAGGCGGAGGTGGAGGCGGCCATGGCCGGACACGTGCTGGAACAGGCGCAGCTCATGGGCACCTATCAGAAAGGGGATCCATGACGCCCGCCACCGGCGACATCGAGAGCGAGACGATATCACGACGAGGGAGACATGAGCGAAAAAAAAATCAGCAGCAACGTGGTCTGGCACCACGCCACCATCGACCGCCGGCGGCGGGAGGCCCTGAACGGCCACAAGAGCGTCATTCTGTGGTTCACGGGATTGTCGGGGTCCGGCAAGTCCACCCTGGCCCATGCCGTGGAGGAAAGGCTCTATGACATGAAATGCCGCACCTTCGTCCTCGACGGCGACAACATCCGCCATGGCCTGTGTGGCGATCTGGGGTTTTCCGACGCCGACCGGGAAGAGAACATCCGCCGCATCGGCGAGGTGGCCAAACTCTTCCTGGAGGCTGGCGTGATCACCCTGACGGCCTTCATCTCGCCCTTCAGGGCGGACCGCGAGCGCGTGCGCAACCTGGTGCTGCACGGCGATTTCCTCGAGATCTATTGCAAGTGCCCGCTGGAGATCTGCGAACAGCGCGACGTGAAAGGCCTCTACAAGAAGGCCCGCGCAGGGGAGATCAAGGCCTTCACCGGCATCGATTCGCCTTACGAAGAGCCCCTGACCCCGGAACTCACGGTGGAGACCGGACGTGAATCCCTGGAGGAGAGCACCGAGAAAGTGATCGGACTGCTGCGCGAGCGCGGCATCATTCCCGATGCTTGAGCACATCACTGGCCAGATGGCCGAGGACGATACAGAGGACAGACAGAAAAATGCCCCTCTCACGTTCCGCGCTTATCTGCCATCTGATATCTGACATCTGATATCTGTGTCTGCCGAAGCCTGGTTCACCATCGCCGTCATCAGCCTGTGCTTCGGCCTCCTGGCCTTCACGCGCTTTGCCACCGACATCGTGCTCATGGGCGGGCTGACCCTGTTGCTGGTGGCCGGCGTCCTCACTCCGGAACAGGCCCTGGGCGGACTGGCCAACGAAGGTGTGGTGACGGTGGCCGCCCTGTTCGTGGTGGTGGCCGGCCTCAAGGATACCGGCGCCATCGCCTGGGTGGTGGAATACTTCCTCGGCCGTCCCAAGTCCTTGCGTGACGGCCAATGGCGCATGATGCTGCCGGTGGCGGCCATGAGTGCCTTTCTCAACAACACCCCGGTGGTGGCCATGATGATTCCCGCGGTGCAGGACTGGGCGCGCCGCCACCGCCTGTCCGTGTCCAAGCTCCTCATGCCCTTGAGCTATGCCGCCATGGTGGGAGGCACCTGCACCCTCATCGGCACCAGCACCAATCTGGTGATCAACGGCCTGTGGATCCAGGAGACCGGCGGCGCGGGGCTGGGCATCTTCGATCTGGCCAAGGTGGGCATCCCCATCGCCCTGGGCGTCATCGCCGCCGTGATCGTGTTGAGTCCCTGGCTGCTGCCGGATCGCCGCTCGGCCATCAGCCAGTTCGAGGACGTGCGCGGCTATACGGTGGAGATGCTGGTGGATCCGGAGGGTCCCCTGGTGGGCAAGACCATCGAAGAGGCCGGCCTGCGCCAACTGCCCGGACTCTATCTCATCGAGATCGACCGCAAGGACCAGCTGATCCCGGCGGTTTCACCCCAGGAGAGGCTGCAGCCCGACGATCGCCTGGTGTTCACCGGGGTCGTGGAATCGGTGGTGGACCTGCAGAGGATCCGCGGCCTGCGCCCGGCCACCGATCAGGTGTTCAAGCTGGACGTGCCGCGCCCGTCGCGCTGCCTCATCGAAGCGGTGGTCTCGGACAGCTTTCCCTACACCGGCAAGACCATTCGCGAGAGCCGCTTCCGCACCCGCTACAACGCCGCCATCATCGCGGTCTCCCGCAACGGCGAGCAACTGAAGAAAAAGATCGGCGACATCGTGCTGCAGCCCGGCGACACGCTGCTGCTGGAGGCCCATCCTTCCTTTCTGGAACAGCAGCGCAACTCCCGGGACTTCTATCTGGTCAGTCGCCTGGAGGATTCCAATCCGCTGCGCCACGATCGGGCGCTGCTGGCCATCGCCATCCTGGGGGGCATGGTGATCACCGCCGCGGCCGGCTGGTTGAGCATGCTGGAGGCGGCCATGCTGGCCGGAGGGCTGATGCTCATTTCCCGCTGCACCAGCGCCGGCGCCGCCCGCCGGGCGGTGGACTGGCAGATCCTGATCGTCATCGCCGCCTCGCTGGGGCTCGGGGAGGCGCTCTACGTGACGGGCGCCGCCCAGGTGATCGCCGAGAAGCTGCTGGCCCTGGCCGGCGACAGCCCGGTACAGGTCCTGGCACTGATCTTCGCGCTCACGGCCCTGTTCACCGCGGTCATCACCAACAACACCGCCGCCGTACTCATGTTCCCCATTGCCCTGGCCGCCAGCCGCTCCCTGGAGGTGAGTTTCATGCCTTTTCTCGTCACCATCATGGTGGCGGCCTCCATCAGCTTCGTCACCCCCATCGGTTACCAGACCAATCTCATGGTCTATGGCCCTGGGGGTTACCATTTCACGGACTACGTCAAGATGGGGCTGCCGCTCACCCTGCTGGTGGGCGTCCTCGTGGTCTCTCTCGTACCCCTGTGGTGGCCCTTTTGAATGGAGTGGCCGTTCTGAACGGACGGCGCCGTCTCCGGCTGCGGTTCGCCGCGGCGAGGCGGGTTCAATGCAGGCGCGAGGCGTGCCAGAGGGCCGAGAGTTCGCGTTCCAGGAGCGAGGCGTCCCCCAGATTGAGTTCCATCAGGCGGCGCAGATGGGAGATGCTGGCCACGTCGATGTCCAGGCATTCGCAGCCGATGTGGCCGTCCTCGATGTGGGCGATGCGCACTTCCATGGTGATGACGATGTCCGCGTGTTCGCCCAGTTCGATCTCCAGGGTGTAGCGCTCACCCACGGCGCCGTCCCAGTCGGAGGGCTCGCCGATCAAGGCGCCCTTCAGGGAGAGATCGATGAGCTGGCTGTTCCAGCTTCCCGAAGGCCCGACGAGGGTGGTGCGGGTATGGAAGGGGATGCGGGAGAAGCGGCGTTTTTCCTGGTGTTCGGTCATGGTGGCCTCCCCGTTGCCGGTGGGTCCGGATCTCTGATACCGGTTCAGGTGAGTAGTTTAATCAAAATACGCTCGTAGAGCATGGACAGGGTGTCCAGGTCCGCCACCGAGACGTGTTCGTCGATCTTGTGGATGGTGGCGTTGACGGGACCCAGTTCCACCACCTGGGCCCCGGTGGGGGCGATGAAACGGCCGTCGGAGGTGCCGCCGTCGGTGGAGAGGGTGCACGGCCGTCCGGTGACCTCCTGCACCGCCGCGCGCACGGTGTCCACCAGTTCGCCGGGCGGCGTTAGGAAAGGTTCGCCGGAGAGTTTCCATTCCAGGTCGTAGTCCAGGCCGTGGCGTTGCAGGCATTCCTCCACGGCGGCCTGCAGGCGCGGGGCGCTGGTCTGGGTGGAATAGCGGAAGTTGAACCAGGCCTCCAGGGCGGGGGGAATGACGTTGTCCGCACCGGTGCCGGCATGGAGATTGGAGACCTGGAAGGTGGTGGGGGGGAAATGCGCGTTGCCGCTATCCCATTGCCTGGCGCACAATTCGGCCAGCGCCGGGGCGAAGAGATGGATGGGATTGCGCGCCAGATGGGGATAGGCCACGTGCCCCTGCACGCCGCGCACCACCAGGCGCCCGCCCAGGGAACCGCGGCGGCCGTTCTTGATCACGTCGCCGAGGTGCTCGCGGCTGCTGGGTTCGCCCACCAGGCACCAGTCGATGCGCTCGCCGCGTCCCTGCAGGGTCTCCACCACCTTACGCGTGCCGTCCACGGCGGGGCCTTCCTCATCGCTGGTGAGGAGGAAGGCGATGGACCCCCGCGGGCGGGGATGGGCGGCCAGGAAGCGCTCGCAGGCGGTGACCATGGCCGCCAGGCTACCCTTCATGTCCGCCGCACCGCGGCCGTAGAGCCGCCCTTCGTGTACGGTGGGGGTGAAGGGGTCGAAGCGCCACTGTTCCAGCGGGCCGGGCGGTACCACGTCCGTGTGCCCGGCGAAGACGAACAAGGGGCCCTGCTCGCCGCGGCGGGCCCAGAGGTTGTCCACCTCGCCGAAACGCAGGCGCTCACCGCGAAAGCCCAGGGGCTGCAGGCGTTCGAGGAGCAGGTCCTGGCAGCCGGCGTCGCAGGGGGTCACGGAAGGGCGCGCGATGAGCGCCTGGGCCAGACTCAAAGTCGGGGAAGCTGCCATCTCGGCGATCGGCTTCTGTTCAAGCTCTGGTTCAGACGTCGCGCAGCAGCTCGTTGATGCCCACCTTGCTGCGGGTCTTCTCGTCCACCTGCTTGATGATCACGGCGCAGTACAGGCTGTGGCTGCCGTCCTTGGCGGGCAGGCTGCCCGGCACCACCACCGAACCGGCGGGTACCCGGCCATAGCTGATCTCCCCGGTCTCGCGATGATAGATCTTGGTGCTCTGGCCGATGTAGACGCCCATGGAGATCACGGCGCCTTCCTCGACGATCACCCCCTCGACGATCTCGGAACGGGCGCCGATGAAACAGTTGTCCTCGATGATGGTGGGATTGGCCTGCAGGGGCTCCAGCACGCCGCCGATGCCCACGCCGCCCGAGAGATGCACGTTCTTGCCGATCTGGGCACAGGAGCCCACCGTGGCCCAGGTGTCCACCATGGTGCCGCTGTCCACGTAGGCGCCGATGTTGACGTAGGAGGGCATGAGCACCACCCCCGGTGCGATATAGGCCCCGTGGCGGGCCGCCGCCGGCGGCACCACGCGCACGCCGCTCTCGCGGAAGGCGCGGGAGTTGTAGTCACTGAACTTGGAAGGCACCTTGTCGTAGTAATTGGTGAAGCCGCCCTTGATGAAGCTGTTGTCCTCGATGCGGAAGGACAGCAGTACGGCCTTCTTCAGCCATTGATGCACCTGCCAGGTGCCGTCGATCTTCTCGGCCACCCGCAGTTCGCCGCGATCCAGGCGTTCCAGGACTTCGTGCACCGCTTCCTTGACGTGGGTCTCCACGTTGCGCGGTGTGAGCTGGGTACGGCGCTCGAAGGCCTCTTCGATGATGGCTTGGATGTGGTTCATGGGACTCTCCGTGGTTGCTTTCTCAAGGGGTGAAAACCGGTTGCATTCGATTCACAGGATTCGCTTCACAGGGATTCGACGAAGCGCCGGATGCGCTCGGCGGCTTCGCAGCAGTCCTCCAGTTCGGCCACCAGGGCGATGCGCACGCGGCCGGCGCCGGGGTTGTGGCCTTGCCAGGTACGGGAAAGATAGCTGCCGGGCAATACCGTGACCCCCTGCCGGGCGAAGAGTTCGCGGGCGAAGACCGTGTCGTCGCAAGGGGTCCGGGGCCATAGATAGAATCCCGCCGGCGGGGGGGCGACGTCCAGCACCGGCGCCAGGATGGCGCACACCGCCTCGAATTTCTCTCGGTAGCGGGCGCGGTTCTCGCGCACGTGGACCTCGTCGCCCCAGGCGGCGCTGCTGGCGGCCTGGGCCGGCGGCGGCATGGCACAGCCGTGGTAGGTGCGGTACTGGAGGAAACGCTGGATCAATGCGGCATCGCCGGCGACGAAACCCGAGCGCAGGCCGGGCAGATTGGAACGCTTGGACAGGCTGTGGAACACCAGGCAGCGCCGGAAGTCGGTGCGGCCCGCGCGCCAGGCCGACCCCAGCAATCCCGGCGGCGGCGCGTCCTCGTCGCGGTAGATCTCGGAATAACATTCGTCGGCGGCGACGACGAAATCGTGTTCCTCCGCCAGTTCCAGCAACCGCCGGTGGTAGTCGGGCGAGGCCACCGTACCGCCGGGATTGACGGGGCTGCAGAGGTAGAAGAGCTGGCAGCGCGCCCACACCTCGTCGGGCACCGCCTCCAGGTCCGGCAGCCAGTGATGTTCCTCTCCGGTATTGAGGTACCAGGGCTCGGCGCCCGCCAGCAGGGCGGCGCCTTCGTAGATCTGATAGAAGGGATTGGGCATCAGGACCAGCGGCTGCCGGCGGCGATCCACCAGGCATTGGGCGATGGCGAACAGGGCCTCGCGGGTGCCATTGACCGGCAACACCTGGGCGGCGGGATCGAGGGTCTGTGCCGGCAGTCCAAAGCGCCGCTCCAGCCAGCGGGCGGCCGCGCCGCGCAGCTCGCCGCCGCCGCGGGTGACGGGATATTGGGCCAGGCCGTGCAGATGGGTGATGAGTGTCTCGGTCACGAAGGCCGGCGGGGCGTGTTTGGGCTCGCCGATGGCCAGGGTGATGGGATGCAGGTCCGCCGGCGGCCGCAGCCCATGTTTCAGGGCGGCGAGGCGCTCGAAAGGGTAGGGCTGCAATCTGTCGAGGTCCGGATTCATGATATGGTGTGGGCACAGCGGGGACGCGCGTCTCCAGCCGCTCAAAAAAGCGCAAGTATACCCGGTTTTCAGCGCCCATGGTGAGAGATGGAATGAACGATGAGCAGCCGCAGGAGCCGTGCCGCCACTGCGTTTCCCACTTCGCATTCGGGCAAAAAACGCTCCGGAACGGATGGGGTGGCGGCGAACGACCGGAATGTGGGGGGAATGGAGGTGGCGGGCATGGCCGGTGAGGGCGCATGAATCCGTATCCCGGCAGTGATGCAGCCGCCCGCCCGGCCTGGGCGGTGGCCGCCTTGCTCTTCAGTGCCACCCTGTGGGGGGTGCTCTGGTATCCGCTGCGCCTGCTGGAAGGGCAGGGCCTGGCGGGCTTGTGGTCCTCCCTGGTGCTCTACGGCGCCGCGGGCCTGGTGGGCTTGCCCGTGTTGTGGCGCCTGCGCGGGGTCATGGGGCGGCGGCCGGGCGGCTTGCTGGTCCTGGCGCTGGCCAGTGGCTGGACCAACATCGCCTTCATTCTGGCCGTGCTAGAGGGCCAGGTGGTGCGGGTGATGCTGCTGTTCTTCCTCTCTCCTCTGTGGACGGTACTGCTGGGGCGCCTGCTGCTCGGTGAACGCCCCAACACCGCCGCCCGGCTCACCCTGTTGCTGGCCATGGCGGGAGCGGTGGTGATGTTGTGGGATCCGGCCTTGGGCCTGCCCTGGCCGCGCAGCGAGGCGGACTGGCTGGCCTTGTCCGCCGGCTTCACCTTTGCCCTGGCCAACGTCCTGGTGCGCCGGCTGGCGGAACTGCCCGTCGGCCTCAAGGCCGTGAGCGCCTGGTGGGGGGTGGTGCTGCTGGCCGGGCTGCTCATCGCGGGGCAGGATCTGCCCCTGCCGCAGGTGACGGCCGGCGTGTGGGCCGCGGCGGCGGCCCTGGGCGGTGTGGGAATCGTGGTCATGACCCTGGCCGTGGTCTACGGCGTCAGCCACATGCCGGTGCACCGTTCGGCGGTCATCCTACTCTTCGAGCTGGTGGCCGGGGCCGTATCCTCCCAGTGGCTCACCGACGAGGTGGTGTTGCCACGGGAGTGGGCGGGAGGCGCGCTCATCGTCCTGGCTGGCTGGTTCGCGGCCCGCGCCAGCCTCACCGCCGGGCCGGAAGGCGGCCGCCGGGTCTCCGAGAGCGGCTGACGGTCACTGGCCTTGCCGGCGGGAGACCGGCCGCAGCGGCCCAGTCGGTTCGGTCACTCACTGCCGGGCTTTCTGCCGGCCGGCCCGCAGGAGCTGGCGGCCGATGAGGGCGATGGCGGCCAGCACCCCGGCCACGGCGCCGTAGAGATGGGCATCGACGATGACCCGGCCGCCGGCGAAGTCGGCCGAACCCGGCAGGGGGCCGTAGAGTTGTTCCCAGGCGAGCTTGCCGAGTATCAGGACGAGCAGCAGGAACTCGGCCCGGTAGCCGAGATAGAGACTGAGTAGCACGCCGGTCATGAACAGCCCGTGCAAGACCCCGGACAGGCCCACGTACCAGTGTAGGCCGGGATCGAACCACCAGAGCCCCAGGCTCACGACCAGGGCGGTGCCCAGCAGACCCAACAGCCAGGCGCCGTTGGGCAGCAGGCGGCCGAACAGGGCCCAGATGAGAAACAATCCCGCCAGGTTCATGCCCAGGTGGCGCCAACCCAGGTGTGTGAAGTGCGCGGTGAGCAGGCGCCACAGCTCGCCACCGGCGATGGCGTCGCGGTCGTAGCGCAGTGCCTGGATCCAGGATTCCCCGCCCAGCATGACGGCCGCACTCAGCACGGCGATGCCGGCCGGGATCAGGAAGAGGCGGAGGAGCCTGGCCGCTGGGGCCGTCATTCGTCCTCCTCCAGGTGCTGGAGTATGGCCTCGCGCAGGCGGCGCAAGCGGGCTTCGTCGGACAACGGCCGGTTGTGCTGGTCGGTGATGTAGAACATGTCTTCCACGCGTTCCCCGAACGTGGCGATCTTGGCATTGTGGACGCGCACGCCGCATTCCACGAAGGCCATGCCCACCCGGGCCAGCAGGCCGGGACGATCGCTGGTGATGAGTTCCGCCACAGTATAACGATTGCGATGGTCACAGCTGAAGGTGATCTGGGGAGGAATGCGGAAATGTTGCAGGCGGCGGGCGGGCCGGCGGCTGATACGCATGGCCGCCAGGGCGGTCACCGAGGCCCGGGAGAGCTGTTGCTTGAGGCCGTCGAGGATGTCCTGCAGGTGGACGGGATTGTGCACGGGATGTCCCATGCCGTCGAGGACGATATAGGTGTCCAGAGTGTAGCCGTTGCGGGTGGTGATGATGCGGGCATCGACGATGTTGAGACCCATGCGGTCCAGGGCCATGGTGGTCATGGCGAAGAGGTGATCCTGGTCGCGGGTGTAGAGAAAGATCTCCGTGCCGCCGCGTTGGGTCTCCTCGCGGATGAGCACCAGCGGCAGATCCGCTTCCGAGACGTCGAGGATGGCCTGGCTGTGCCAGGCGATCTCGTCGGGTGAATGGCGCAGGAAATAGTCTTCCTCCAGGGCCGCCCACAACGCGGGGATGCGGGGATGCAAGGACGCCGGGATCAGGGCCAGCGCCGCCTCCTGGTTGCGGCGTACCAGGGCCGCCTGGTCCACCGGCACCTCCGGGCCCCGGCGCAGCATCTCTCGGGTGCGCTGGTAGAGATCCTTGAGCAGGGCGTCCTTCCAGCTGTTCCAGAGTTCGGGATTGGTGCCGCGGATGTCGGCCACGGTGAGCAGGTAGAGGTGATCGAGATGCAGCTGATCGCCCACCGTGCGGGCGAATGCGCTCACCACCTCGGGATCGCTGATGTCCTGCTGCTGGGCGGTGAGAGACATGAGCAGGTGGTGGCGTACCAGCCAGCTCACCAGATCGGTGTCGAAATCGCTGAGGCCGTGATGGCGGCAGAATACGGCCGCGTCCTCGGCGCCGAGTTCCGAATGGTCGCCTCCCCGCCCCTTGGCGATGTCGTGGAACAGGGCGGCGAGATAGAGGATCTCCAGCTTGGGGATGGTCTGGATGATGCGGCTGCAGAAGGGCGACTCGCCGGCGTACTCCGGCACCGTGAAGCGGCGCAGGTTGCGCAGTACCATCAGGGTGTGTTCGTCCACGGTGTAGACGTGGAACAGGTCGTATTGCATCTGCCCGGCGATGCGGCCGAAGGCGGGGAAATAGGCGGACAGGATGCCGTAGCGGTTCATGCGCCGCAGTTCGTGCGTGATGCCGCGCGGCTGGCGCAGGATCTCCATGAACAGGCTGCGGCAGCGCAGGTCGTTGCGGAAGCGGTCGTCGATGAGATGGCGGTGGGCGCGGATCAGGCGAATGGTGCTGGCGCGCACGCCCTGGATCTCGGGGTGCTGTTGCAGGAGCAGGAAGATCTCCAGCAGGGCGAAGGGGTAGCGGCGGAAGACGTCGTTGCCGGTGACCTCGATGAAATCGTTGCAGGTCTGGAAGCGCTTGTTGAGGGGCACCACGCGCACCGGCTTGTCGGCATAGACGATGGCCTCCTGGAAGAGCTGGAGCAGCATCTCGTTGAGGCGGCTCAGCTCGGTGACGGTGCGATAGTAGTCGCGCATGAATTTTTCCACCGCCAGCTGGCGCTCGTCGTCCTGGTAGCCGAAATGCCGGGCCAGGGTGGTCTGGTAGTCGAACAGCAGGCGATTCTCGCCCCGGCCGCTGAAGACGTGCAGGGCATAGCGCACGCGCCAGAGGAAATCGCGACCGGCGAGCAGTTCCTGCAGCTCACCGCTGGTGAGGAAATCGTGCTGCGCCAGTTCTTCCAGGGTGGAGGTCCCGAAATGGCGCATGGCCACCCAGGAGATGATCTGGATGTCGCGCAGGCCGCCCGGCCCTTCCTTGACGTTGGGTTCCAGGTTGTAGGCCGTGTCGTGATATTTGTGGTGGCGCTGCATTTGTTCCTGCAGCTTGGCGTGGAAGAATTCCGCCACCGGCCACATCTCGCCGGGCGCGGTGTGGCGGCGCATGGCCTCGAAGAGGGCGGCATCGCCCGCCAGCAGGCGGGATTCCATCAGATTGGTGATGATCGTGATGTCGGCGGCGGCCTGGGCGATGCATTCGTCCACGGTGCGCACGCTGTGCCCCACCTCCAGCCCCAGGTCCCAGAGAAACGCCACGAATTGTTCGATCCGCTCGCGCAGCCGCTCCCGAGCTTGGGCATCCACCAGCACGAGGACATCGATGTCGGAAGCGGGATGGAGTTCGCCGCGCCCGTAGCCGCCCACGGCCACCAGGGCGCAGCCGCCGGCACCGCTGCAGGTCCGCCGCCAGGCGCGCCGCAGCAACTCGTCCACCAGGCGGGCGCGGGCCGCCACCAGTTTCGCTACTGGGCGCCCCGCCAGGAAGTCCTGCCGCAACCGTTCCGTGGCGTCACGCAACACCTGGCGGAAGACCGGCAGCGGCGATTCCGGCCGGGACAGGGCCTGATCGAGTCTGGCGAGGTCGGCGAGGGGGGAATCGCTCATAGGGTAGGGATTGCGCTGAATTCGGGATGCGATGGGTGGATCGGGTCTGCTACAGGGGTTGGCCGGGCAGGCGGGTCAGCACCTCCACGCCGTCCTCGGTCACCGCCACGGTGTGCTCCCACTGGGCGGACAGGCTGCGGTCCTTGGTGACCACGGTCCACTGGTCGGGCAGCAGTTTGACGTAACGCTTGCCGGCGTTGATCATGGGCTCGATGGTGAAGGTCATGCCCGGTTCCAGGACCACGCCCGTACCGGGTTTGCCGTAGTGCAGGACCTGCGGTTCTTCGTGGAAGTTGCGGCCGATGCCGTGGCCGCAGTATTCCCGTACCACGGACATGTCGTTGGCCTCGGCATGGCGCTGGATGGCGTGGCCGATGTCGCCCAGGCGCACCCCGGGCCGCACCATCTCGATGCCGATGCACATGCATTCGTAGCTGACGCGCGTCACGCGCCGGGCGATCACCGAGGGCTCACCGACGAAGAACATCTTGCTGGTGTCGCCGTGCCAGCCGTCCTTGATGACCGTGACATCGATGTTGATGATGTCGCCGTTCTTGAGCACCCGCTTGCCCGGGATGCCATGGCACACCTGATGATTGACCGAGGTGCAGATGGACTTGGGAAAGCCGTGGTAGTTGAGGGGCGCGGGAATGGCCTGCTGGACCTCGGTGATGTAGTGGTGGCAGATCTCGTCCAGTTCGCCGGTGGTGACGCCGGCCTTGACGTGGGGGCGTATCATCTCCAGCACCTCGGCGGCCAGCCGGCCGGCGACGCGCATCTTCTCGATCTCCTGCGGGGTCTTGATATGGATGGCCATGGCGGATCTGCGTTGTGCAGCAAGCGATACTACCGTGTTTGGCAAAAGCTTTGCAAAGCCGCACGAAACAGGGGGAATTTCCCCATTGATTGTCTTGGTATAGGCATTATGGTATAACACGCGCCCGAGACGGGCGTTTGGCCCGCGAGCGGAAAATCCGCGCAAAAATACGCACATGCACCGGCACATGCGTCTGGGTGCCCGCACGGCGGGTGGGCGCATGGGGTGCATGGAGGCCCAACCCAATCAGAGGAGAACTCGATGTCCACTGTGACCATGCGCCAGATGCTGGAGGCCGGCGTGCACTTCGGCCACCAGACGCGGTACTGGAATCCCAAGATGGCCCCCTATATCTACGGGGAGCGCAGCAAGATTCACATCATCAACCTGGAGAAGACCCTGCCCTTGTTCGAGGAAGCGATGAACTTCCTCGGCAAACTGGCGGCGGACAAGGGCACCATCCTGTTCGTGGGCACCAAACGCGCAGCCCGCGACATCATCCGCGAGGAGGCCGAGCGCTGCGGTATGCCCTATGTGAACCAGCGCTGGATGGGCGGCACCCTGACCAATTTCAAGACCCTCAAATTGTCGGTCAAGCGCCTCAAGGATCTGGAGGCGATGTTCGCGGAAGGCACCACGGATCGCCTGAGCAAGAAGGAGGCGCTGGGGCTCAAGCGCGAACTGGACAAACTGGAGCGTGCCCTCGGCGGGATCAAGGACATGGACGGCCTGCCCGACGCCTTGTTCGTGATCGACGTGGGACATGAGAAGATCGCCGTGTCCGAGGCCGCCAAACTGGGCATCCCCGTGGTGGGGATCGTGGACACCAACAACGATCCCTCCAATATCGACTATCCCATTCCCGGTAACGACGATGCCATCCGCGCCATTCGTCTCTATACCCGCAGCGCCGCGGACGCCGTTCTCGAGGGGCGCATGAGCGCCTTGCAGATGGCCGGCAGCGAGGACGATTTCGTGGAGGTGGAGGAAGAGCCGGGGACCGCCGAGCAGCAGGCTGCCCAGGTGGCGGTGAAACACAAGGGGGCGCGCGGCAGGCAGGCGGCCCGCGCCGCTGCCACGGCCGGTGAAGGACAGGCCGCTGCGGCCGCCGGGAGCGACGGCGGCGATTCCAGTGGCGATTCCAGTGGCGAAGTAGGCGCCTCCGTGGATGTCGCTGCAGACACCGCCGGGGCGGACAGCGGGTCAGAGGGCGAATCGGAGGGTGATGCCGGCGCCACGCTCCAGGCTTCCACGGCTCAGGCCTCCACCACGGAGTGACTGCGGGGAAATACGACTGATGAATTCATTGAACAGGATCGATAGGGGTTGAAGCGATGACGATCACAGCGGCAATGGTGAAGGAACTGCGCGAGCGCACCGGTTCCGGCATGATGGAATGCAAGAAGGCCCTGGTGGAGACCAACGGCGATCTGGAGGCGGCCATCGATCTGATGCGCAAGGCCGGTCTGGCCAAGGCCAGCAAGAAGGCCGGGCGTACCGCCGCCGAGGGCCTGATCGCCATGCAGGTCGCCGGAGACGGCACCTGCAGTGCCATGGTGGAAGTGAACTGCGAGACCGATTTCGTGGCCAAGGGCGAGGACTTCCAGGATTTCAGCCGGCGCATCGTGCAGCGCGTCCTGGAGGCGCGGCCCGCCGGCCTGGAGGCCTTGCTGGACCTGCCCCTGGAAGAGGGGGGTGAGGTCACGGTGGAGACCGCACGCAAGGAACTCATCGCCAAGATCGGCGAGAACATCAACGTGCGTCGTTTCGCCTGTCTCGAGGCCGCGCCCGGCAACCGCATCGGCGCCTATCTGCATGGCACGCGCATCGGCGTGCTGGTGGAGTTGCGGGGCGGCGACGGCGCACTGGCCAAGGACATCGCCATGCACGTCGCGGCCAGCAAGCCGCTGGCGGTGACCGAGGACGGCATCCCGGCCGAAGTGCTGGAGAAAGAAAAGGAGATCATCACCGCCCAGGCGGCGGAGAGCGGCAAGCCGGCCGAGATCGTGGAGAAGATGGTGGCCGGGCGCCTGCGCAAGTTCGTGGCCGAGGTCACGCTCCACGGCCAGCCCTTCGTCAAGGATCCGGACACCACCGTGGGCCAGCTCCTGCAACGGGCCGGTGCCGAGGTACTGCGCTTCCAGCGTTTCGAAGTGGGTGAGGGCATCGAGAAGGCCAGCGAGGATTTCGCCGCCGAAGTGATGGCACAGGTGCGCGGTTCCTGAGTCCCGCGCATGACCATGGCCGCGCCCGTCTACCGCCGCATCCTGCTCAAGTTGAGCGGCGAGGCCCTCATGGGCGAGGACGAGTACGGCATCAATCCGGAGGTGGTCAAGCGCATCGCCTCCGAGATCGAGGACCTGCTGGCGCTGGGCGTGCAGGTGGCCATGGTGGTGGGGGGCGGCAACATCTTCCGCGGCGTGCAACTGGCGGCCTCCGGCCTCGACCGGGTCACCGGCGATCACATGGGCATGCTGGCCACGGTGATCAACGCCCTGGCCCTGCAGGATGCACTGGAGAAACGCGGCCTGCATGCCCGGGTCATGTCGGCGGTGAAGGTCAACCAGATCTGTGAGGATTACATCCGCCGCCGGGCCGTCCGCCACCTGGAGAAGGGGCGGGTGGTGATCCTGGCGGCCGGCACCGGCAATCCCTTCTTCACCACCGATTCCGCGGCCAGCCTGCGCGGCATCGAGATCGGGGCCGATGCCGTGTTCAAGGCCACCAAGGTGGACGGGGTCTATTCCAGCGATCCGCGCCGCGATCCGGATGCGGTGTTCTATCCCCGCCTCGGTTACGACGAGGTGTTGGAGAACAAGCTCGACGTCATGGATGCCACGGCGGTGGTGCTGTGTCGCGACAATCGCATGCCGTTGCGCGTATTCAACATCACCAAACCCGGAACCCTGCGCCGGGTGGTACTGGGAGAGCCGGTGGGTACCTTAGTGGAATAGGGAGGCAAGCAATGATCGAGGACATCAAGAAGGATGCGGAGACCCGCATGGGCAAGAGCATCGCCGCCCTGAAACAGGAATTCGCCAGGATCCGCACGGGACGGGCTCATCCCAGTCTCCTGGAGCACATCAAGGTCCCCTATTACGGCACCGAGGTGCCCATCAATCAAGTGGCCAACATCGCGGTGGGGGATGCCCGCCAGCTGACGGTGACGCCGTGGGAGAAGAAGATGGTACCGGTGGTGGAGAAGGCCATCGCCACTTCCGATCTGGGACTCAATCCCTCCACCTCCGGGGACGTCATCCGCGTCACCCTGCCGCCTCTCACCGAGGAGCGGCGCCGCGAGATGAGCAAGGTGGTGCGCGCCGAGGCCGAGGCCGCGCGCGTGGCCATCCGCAACATCCGCCGGGACGCCAACAGTGACTTGAAGGCCTTGCTCAAGGAAAAGGAGATCACCGAAGACGAGGCGCGGCGCGCGGAGGAGGCCATCCAGAAGATGACGGACAAATACATCGCCGAGGTGGACAAGCTGCTGCAACAGAAAGAAGCCGAATTGATGGAGATCTGACCGTCTGCGGGGCCTGCCTGAGATGGTGCGATCGATCGAGTCTATTACCGAACCCCATTATCAATCCATGTCCAAGCACGGCGCGCAAGGCACGATCCAGGCCTCGGCCCTGTCACGCAAGCTGCCGCGTCACGTGGCCATCATCATGGATGGCAACGGCCGCTGGGCCAAACGCCGTTTCATGCCGCGCATCGCCGGCCATCGGGCGGGCGTTGAGGCCGTGCGCGGCATCGTGCGCGCCTGTGCCCGCAAGGGCATCGAGGTCCTTACTCTGTTCGCCTTCAGCAGTGAGAACTGGCGCCGGCCACCGGAAGAAGTGGGCTTGCTCATGGAGTTGTTATTGTCTTCCCTCCAGCGGGAGGTGACGAAACTGCACGAAAACGATGTCTGCCTGCGCTTCATCGGCGACCGCAGTGCCTTCGCCGGAACCCTGGGCGAAAAAATGGCAGAGGCCGAGGCGCTGACCCGTGACAACCGCGGGTTGAAACTGGCGATCGCAGTGAACTACGGCGGGCGCTGGGACATTACCCAGGCCGCCCGGCGGCTGGCGCTCAAGGTGGCGGCAGGAGAATTGTCGGCGGAGGCCATCGACGAGGTCCTGGTGCAGGAACATCTGTGCCTCGCCGATCTGCCCGAACCGGACCTGTTCATCCGCACCGGTGGCGAGCAGCGGGTCAGCAATTTCCTGCTCTGGCAGCTCGCCTACACCGAACTCTATTTCACCGACACCCTGTGGCCGGACTTCGACGATCAGGCCTTCGAGGCGGCCCTGGCCTCTTTCGCCTCCCGCCAGCGGCGCTTCGGCCTGACTGGCGAACAGGTGGAACAACTGCAGAGTGGCTGATATGATGGGGCAGGGTGCTACTTGGGTTGGGGAGCGGGCAGGAGGTACAGGTCCGTATGTTCTGCCCGGCAGTTGCCGAGCGGGGGCGGGTAGAACGAGACGGGTGGGCCGTTTGCTTCGTGGCCGCCATGGCACTTAGTCCGCAACTGCAACGGCGTTTGCTCACAGCGGCCGTTCTCGCTCCACTTTTGCTGGTGGCCCTCGTCTGGCTGCCCACCCCCCATGTTATGGTCCTGCTCGCGCTGGTGATCGCCCAAGGGGCCTGGGAGTGGAGCGCCTTGGCTGGCCTGGGCGGCGGGCAGCGCAACCTCTATGTGGGAGCCATGCTCCTGGCCCTGGTGTCCACAGCCCCTCTCATTCACCATCCCGCATTCCTGCAGGGATTGTTGCTGTTGGCGGTGGCTTGGTGGCTGTGGGTGCTGCACTGGCTGCGGCGGGCTGAACGCGAAGGCATCGGCGCTGTGTTCGGCCGAACGGCCTCCTGGTCCTTGCCGCTGGCTGGGTTCCTGGTGCTGGTGCCGGCTTGGCATGTCCTGGTGTTGCTGCACAGCAACGGCTCTGCCGGCCTAGCCTTGTTGTTGGCTTTGCTGGGCATCGTCTGGGGCGCGGACAGCGGTGCCTACTTTGCCGGACGCCGCTGGGGCCGCCATCGCCTGGCCCCGCGCCTCAGCCCTGGCAAGACCTGGGAGGGAGTGGGCGGCGGAGTAGTCGCCGCTGCTACCATAGCGCTGCTGGCCGCCGTGTGGTTGGATTTCCCGGGCGGCGCGGTGCTGGGATTCGTCCTCCTGGCCGTGCTCACCGCCTTGTTCTCGGTGGCGGGGGATCTGTTCGAGAGCCTGCTCAAGCGCCACCGCGGGGTGAAGGACAGCGGCCGCCTGCTGCCCGGCCACGGGGGCATCCTGGACCGCATCGACAGCCTCACGGCTGCCGCACCCGTCTATACTCTGGGACTGATGTTGCAGGGGATCCGCTTGTGAGGGCCGGCGCATGAGCGAGTACACGACAAGCCCTGCAGGGATTCCGGGCGTCACCGTGCTAGGGGCCACCGGTTCCATCGGAGCTAGCACTCTGGACGTGATGGCCCGCCACCCGCAGCGCTACCGGGCGGTAGCCCTGACCGCCAATGCCGATGTGGACGGCCTGTACCGCCAGTGCCTGCGCTTCCGCCCCAGTTACGCTGTCATGGGTGAGCCCGCAGCGGCGCGGGAATTGGCCGCACGCCTGCGCAGCCAATGCCCGGAAATCCGGGTGCTGTCCGGCAGCGCTGGGCTGGAGGAAGTGGCTGCCCTGCCCGAAGTAGATTGCGTGATGGCGGCCATTGTCGGCGCCGCCGGCCTTCTGCCCACTCTGGCCGCGGCCCGCGCTGGCAAACGCGTGCTACTGGCCAACAAGGAGGCTCTGGTGATGGCGGGTCCCTTGTTCATGCAGGAGGTACGCAACCATGGCGCTCAGCTGCTGCCCATCGACAGCGAGCACAACGCCGTGTTCCAGTGCCTGCCGCCGTCCGCGGCGGAGCGGGGTCTGAAAACGGCCGGAGTGCGGCGGATCCTGCTCACCTCCTCTGGTGGACCTTTCCTGCGCCGCTCGCTGGCGGAACTCGCGGAGGTGACGCCGGAAGAGGCCTGCGCCCATCCCAACTGGGACATGGGGCGCAAGATCTCGGTGGATTCCGCCACCATGATGAACAAGGGCCTGGAGGTGATCGAGGCCTGCTGGCTGTTCGGCGCCGCACCCGAGGACATTCAGGTGGTAGTACATCCCCAGAGCGTGGTGCATTCCATGGTGGAATACGTGGATGGCTCGGTGCTGGCGCAACTGGCCAGTCCAGACATGCGCGTGCCTATCGCCCACGCCCTGGGCTGGCCAGAGCGGATGGCATCGGGCGCCGAACGGCTCGACCTCTTCAGCGTGGCGCGGCTGGATTTCGAACCCCCCGATCTGGAACGCTTCCCTTGTCTCGCCTATGCCTATGAAGCGGTGCGCAGTGGTGGCACCACGCCCGCCATCCTCAACGCCGCCAACGAGGTGGCGGTGGCGGCCTTCCTGGAAGGACGGGCGGGCTTTCTCGACATTCCCCGCATCATTGCCGCCACGCTGGAGGCGGTGCCAGGGCGGACGGCAAATTCCCTATCTGTTATTCTTGACGACGACCGCCGTGCCCGGGAATATGCCCAGAATCGACTCCAGAATCGACTCCAGAATCAACTCCGAAGCCACCTCCGGAAGCGTCTGCGTAACCACTTGCAGCAGGATCGCCAGCCATGAGCACCGTCTTGTCGTCCATCTTCTTTTTTATCGTCGCCATCGGCCTGTTGATCACGGTGCACGAGTTCGGCCACTTCTGGGTGGCGCGCCGCCTGGGTGTGAAGGTATTGCGGTTCTCCGTGGGTTTTGGCAAACCCATCTGGAGTTGGCGGCGCCAAGGTGACGATACCGAATACGTGATTGCAGCCCTGCCCCTGGGCGGTTACGTGCAGATGCTGGATGAGCGCGAAGGACCGGTTCCCGAGGCGGAACTGGACCAGGCCTTCAACCGCAAGCCCCTGGGTCACCGGGCGGCCATCGTTGCCGCCGGCCCGCTGGCGAATTTTCTCTTCGCCTTCGTGGCGTACTGGCTGGTCTTCATGATGGGCATCGAAGGTATGAAGCCCGTGGTGGGGGAAATCCAGCCCAACAGCTTGGCGCAGCAGGGCGGTTTTCGCGAGGGGGACCTGCTGCTACGCATCGATGGCAAACAGGTGCAGACCTGGAACAGTGCCTACCTGGCCCTCATGGAGGAGAGCCTGGACGGACAGCGCATCGAGGTGGAAGTGCGAGACGCGGAAGGATTGCACCGGCTGCGTGTGCTGGACTTCAGCCGCCTGCCAGCCGACGTGGACCGTGCCAATCTCATCGCTAATCTGGGCCTGCAACCCTATTCTCCCTCCATTCTGCCGGTGATCGGTTCCCTGGAACCAGGGGGCGTCGCTGAACAGGCTGGCCTGCAGGCGGGTGATCGCATCCTCATGGTGGACGGCGAGGCCATCGACGAATGGGGGCAGTGGGTGGAGCGAGTACGCGGACATCCTGGCGAGATCTTAGTGGTGACCGTTCTGCGGGATGGCCGGGAGATTACGCTCACATTGAAGCCGGCTGTGGTGGAGACCCAGGAAGGTCCTATCGGTCGCATTGGCGCCGCTGTGGCCTACCCGGAAGAACTGATGGCGGAGTTGCAGACGGTGGAGCGCTACGGTCCGCTGGACGCTGCCGGCAAGGCTGCCCTGCGGACCTGGGATATGACCATATTGACCCTGCGCATGCTGTGGCGCATGGTGGTGGGAGACGTGGCGGTGGAGAACCTGGGCGGCCCCATCCGTATCGCGCAGTTCGCAGGCTATTCCGCCAGCGTGGGGCTGGTATCCTTCATCGCATTCCTGGCTCTCATCAGCATCAGCCTGGGCGTGCTGAATCTCCTGCCCGTGCCCATGCTGGACGGCGGCCATCTGTTTTTCTACGCCATCGAGTTCGTCAAGGGCAGTCCCCTTTCCGAGGAGATGCAGGCCCTTGGCCAGCGGCTCGGGATCGTCATCCTCATCGCTGTCATGGTGCTGGCCTTCTACAACGACCTTGTGCAGTTGTTCGGTTGAGGGCTCCAGGGGCGCCGCGTGAGAGACCGCAGTAGAGGACCTTTTGCCCGCCAGTGGATGGCCTTGGTGATGGCTCTGGTGGCAGGAATCCTGTTGGCCGGCCTGGCGGCCCCGGCCCGGGCCTTCGAGCCCTTCACCGTGCAAGAGATCCGCGTCCAAGGGTTGGAACGCATCAGCCTGGGGACGGTGTTCAATTATCTGCCTCTGGAGCGTGGTGACGTTTTGAACGAGCGTCGCGCTGCAGCAATCATCCGCACCTTGTTCAAGACGGGCTTCTTTGACGACGTGCGCCTGGAACGGGAGAATGAGGCGCTGCTGATCGTGGTGCGGGAGCGGCCGGCTATCGCTGAAATCAGTATTTCAGGCAACGAGGAACTGGAGACCGATCAACTGCTGGAGGCTTTGAAGAGCATCGGTCTGGACGAAGGGCGGGTGTTCGACCGTTCGGCCCTGGACAAGATCGAGAAGGAACTGGAACGCCAGTACTTCGCTCGCGGCAAGTACGGCGTGCGCATTACCTCTACCATCACCCTGCTGGAGGACCGGCGGGTGAAATTGGCCATCGACATCTACGAGGGCGAGGTGGCGCGCATCCGCCGCATCAGCATCGTCGGCAACCGGGTGTTCGACGAGCAGACCCTGCTGGACCAATTTCAGTTACGCCTGCCCACCGTGTTGTCCTTTTTCGGCGACCGGGACCAGTATTCGCGCCAGAAGCTGGCCGGCGACCTGGAGAGCCTGCGTTCCTATTATCTGGACCGCGGCTACATCCATTTCAACATCGAATCCACCCAGGTGACCATTACGCCGGATCGGCGTGACGTCTACATCACCATCAACGTCAGTGAAGGTGAGAAGTATCACATCGAGGCTGTGCGCCTAGCGGGTGATCTGGTGGTGGAGGAGGCAGAGCTACGGACCTTGATCAAGATCGCACCTGGAGAGGTCTTTTCCCGGCGTCTGGTCACGGAGAGCAGCAATGCCATCAGTGAACGCCTGGGCGAGGAGGGCTTCGCCTTCGCCAACGTCAATCCCGTTCCCGACATCGACGAGGCCACACGCACGGTCACCCTCACCTTCTTCGTGGACCCCGGCAAGCGGGTCTACGTGCGGCGTATCCATATCTCCGGCAATGCCCGCACCCGTGACAGTGTGATCCGGCGCGAGCTGCGGCAGATGGAGGGCGGCTGGATCTCCACTGCTCGGATCAATCGCTCGCGGGTGCGCTTGCAGCGCCTCGGTTTCTTCGACGAGGTGAACGTGGAGACGCCGCTGGTTCCGGGCAGCGAGGACCTGATGGACGTCAACTTCTCCGTCAGCGAGCGTTCTTCCGGCACCCTCATGGCCGGGCTCGGCTATTCCCAGGGGCAGGGCCTGCTGATCAACGCCAGTATCAGCCAGAACAACGTCTTCGGCACCGGAGCGCGGGTCTCGGCCACCGTCAACAACAGTTCGGTCAACAAGATCTACAGTTTTTCCTATACCAATCCGTATTACACCATCGACGGCATCAGCCGCGGCTTCCGTCTCTTCAATCGATCCACCAACGCCCGCCAGGCCAACATTGCCGCCTATACTTCCGACATCTACGGTGCGGGCGTGAATTTCGGTTTTCCCTTAAGTGAATTCAATCGCGCGCGCCTGGCGTTGGATTATGAGAACACGCGTCTCAACACCTCCACCGCCACGCCCACCTCTTATCTGGCCTTCATCGGCGACAATGGCGACGAATTTGACATCGTGCGCCTGAGTCTCACCTGGTCGCACGACACACGCAATCGGGCCATCTTCGCGGACCGGGGCGGCCGGCGGGTGTTCACGGCCAGTCTCGCCATGCCTCCCGGCAACCTGGAGTATTACAAGCTTCGCTATCGGGAATCGCATTTCTTTCCCCTAGCAGGGGACTACACTTTCCTGCTGAAAGGGGAGGTAGCCACTGGCGACGGTTACGGGGATACCACGGAACTGCCATTTTGGGAACGTTATTATACGGGTGGTGCCAATTCGGTGCGTGGTTTCCGGGCCAACCGCCTGGGGCCTCGGGAAGAAGGGGTACCGCGAGGCGGTTCTTTCAAGGTAGTAGGTAATGCCGAATTAATTCTGCCAGTGCCTTTCGCCAGCGACAATAAATCATTGCGTCTCTCGGCATTCTTTGATATTGGTAATGTATACACGAGGCGGAAAGATTTCAGTGCCGATGAGTTGCGCTATTCGGCGGGGCTGTCCATCATGTGGCTAACGCCGATGGCACCTTTGACTTTTAGTTATGCCTGGCCTCTGAACGAGGAACCAGGAGACGATGTGGAGCGATTCCAGTTCACACTGGGTACCTTCGGCTTCTGACGGCAGAAGATGGAGAACGGATCTTTGCAGAAGTGGAACACTGTGATGGTGGCGACAGTGCTGCTGGTTGCCGCCACAACGGCTTGGGCTGAAGTCAAGGTAGGCTATGTCAACGCCGCCCGGCTACTCGAGGAATCTCCGCAGGCCCTGCAAGCCACCCAGCGCTTGAAGGAGGAGTTTGCTCCTCGGGAAGACGAGATGATCGCGGCCCAGAGTGAACTCAAGCGCCTCGAGGAGCGTCTCGAAAGGGACGGCCCCGTCATGAGTGAGGCTGAGCGCAAGCGCCTGAGTCTGGACATCCTCGCCCGCAAGCGGGAACTGCGGCGCATGCAGGAGGACTTCCGTGAAGACATCAACCTGCGACGCAACGACGCCATCGGCAACCTGCAACAGCTCATCCGCCAGGCCATCGAAGAAGTCGGACGCAAGGGTAAGTACGATC
>WFNO01000087.1 GCA_015488555.1 Gammaproteobacteria bacterium | reverse complement strand
TACCTGGTGGATGTCCTGCAACGGGTCGCCTTGCACCCGGCTCGCGATGTTGAGGAACTGACGCCGCGAGTCTGGAAGGACAAGTTCACAAATAATCCGCTCAAATCAGACCTGGGTTTGGGGCAATAGCGGTCTGGTTTGAACGGTTACATAGAAACTTCGAGACCATCCGGACAGTAATCTTTCTGCTCGCCGGCAAGCTCGACTTTTCCAAAATCAATCCACATGTCACCGCCTAACCCACTCGAAATTCAATAGAGCCAAATGTAGTGAGTTTCGCAACCGTCAGGTCGCCTATAAGAGAAGAAATCCTGCCCGGCACGCGATACGGGCGTTCGTCATCGTCATGATTCTCTGGTCGTGGATTCCAGCCCTAGGCGAGCGCGCAGACCGGGTATGGGGTCGTAGTCGTGTGGCAGTTGGTCGTGCATGGGGCTGTTGCGCTGGATTTGGTTCAGCAGCGCTTCGAGGAGTTCGCGCCCTTCTGGGTCCTGCGTGGCTTCGAGCGGGGTTCTGTCTCCCAGGGCAGGGATCTTGGTGTGTACCCATTCGTCCCAGTGCGCCTCCATGATTTCCACGAGTTTTTCTTGGATCTCTCGGCTGGGAGGGAGGTCTTCTTTCTTGGCGGTGGATGGCGGGCCTTCCGCCAGCATCTTTTCCAGGGAGTGATACACGGTGTGGCGGTATTTCACCTGGCCGCCGAGGCGTGCTTCCACTTCTTTGCGGATGCGTTCGGCACGTTCGTCTGAGTTGACGTGGACAGTGAGGCGCTTACCGTCGATCTGGATGTCCCCGAGGATGGTGTTTTTCCAGGATTTGTGCGCTGCGTTTCCGGGTTTCAACCAGGGAAACCGCATTTTCTGAAGCGTACCCTGCTCGTCACGTTCGGCCTGGTCGAGCAGGACCTGCGGGTCTTCTTCCAGAGACAGGTTCCATAGGGCGTCGAAGGCGGCCTGTGGGGATTCGATGTCGAAGTGGAGTTCCTGGGGTTTGAGTCGCTCGCCGTCGGTGTTTCTCAGTTCGGGCGGTTCTGGATTCAAAAGTTCTTCGACCAGATCCAGGTAACGGTCTAGGATCTCCTGCAGGTGCCGTGCGATGATGCGCCGGTCGAGGGTGCCGTGCTCCTGCTCGAGTTGTTTGCGCCATTCGATGAACATGAGTTTGTGATCCGGCGGCACGGCGATGGGACCGCAGCACTCGAGGACGGTGAGGCCGTCGAGGGTGACGGGAAAGGCCAGCACGATGTCGCCCGGACGCAAGGTCTGTGAGGCGGTATGCTCGGTGACCTCGAGCGTTTCCTTGGTGAAGACGTCGCGCAGGCGCATGCCCCGGCCTGGCTGGCTGGATACGACATCGAAGAAACTGAAGTAGCCATCCAGGGCGGCCTCGATATAGCGCCTGGCCAGGGGGTCGAGACGGCGTGCAGGCGCGGCACTCAGGAAGTCCCGGGCAATAGGGGTGGTTTTGCCAGGGGGGCACCAGTGAAAGAGGAACCAGGACATGAATACGGGGATGAGCGGCTCTTCTGGTGAGAAGGGACGGGTCGGGTCTTCGATGAATTCGGCCCAGGCCTGCTCCAGGGTGGCGTCTCCCAGGGTCTTACGGGCGAAATGGGTCAGGTCTCGCGGCAGGCCGTTGATGGCGCGCCGCAGGCGGTGCCAGGTGAGATTCTCGGGTTGCTGGTGGGCCTTGTTGAGGCAGCATTTCTTGTATTTTTTGCCGCTGCCACAAGGACAAGGCTCGTTGCGTCCGATCTTGGGGGCCTCACGGATCATGGGTTGGTGCATTTTGCAGCGATTACCGCCCGTCGGATTTCGCGCTCGGTTTCTTCCCTGGCCCGGCGTTCCTGTTCATAAAAGGTCATTTTGCAGCCTCAGAGGCGAGGTTGCAATGGGGCGGTCAGATGTCGAAGGCGGCCAGCACCGGGGCGTGATCGGAGGGGCGTTCCCAGCCGCGCGGGGTCTTGTCGATGATGCAGCTCCGGCATTGCC
This sequence comes from Gammaproteobacteria bacterium, assembly GCA_015488555.1. Classification (GTDB taxonomy): domain Bacteria; phylum Pseudomonadota; class Gammaproteobacteria; order SZUA-140; family SZUA-140; genus S012-109. The sequence goes on along the minus strand of WFNO01000087.1, from coordinate 17,015 downwards.
GGCACAATTCGGAACTGGCGAGGATGTGGTCGATGCGCAGGCCCAGATTGCGGCGAAAGGCGGCCATGCGGTAGTCCCACCAACTGAAGCGCCGTTCTTCCTGGGGGAAGAGCCGGAAGGTGTCGCACAGGCCCGTGTCCAGCAGCTTGCGAAAGGCCCGGCGTTCCGGTTCCGAGAACAACACCCGGCCTTCCCAGAGCTGGGGGTCGTGGACGTCTTGCGCCGCCGGGGCGATGTTGAAATCGCCCAGCAAGAGGAGGCGCGGGTAGTGGCGCAATTGCTCGGCGACGAAGGTGGTCAGGCAGTCCAGCCAGCGCAGTTTGTACTGGTATTTCTCCGAATCCACGTGTTCGCCGTTGGGGACGTAGACGTTGATCACCCGCAGGTCGCCGTAGGTGGCGGCCAGTAGGCGTCGTTGTGTATCGCCCGCCATTCCGGGCAGTTCGGCCAGCACCTCGGTGGCGGCCCTGCGGCTCAGGATGGCCACGCCGTTGTAGGTCTTCTGGCCGGCATGGATCACCTGGAAGCCCGCCCCTTCACAGGCCTCGCGGGGAAAGTCCGGATCCGGCAGTTTGGTCTCCTGGAGGGCGAGGATGTCCGGATCCTGGTCGTGGGCCCAGTCCAGTACCTGGTCCAAGCGCACGCGCAGGGAGTTGACGTTCCAGGTAGCGATTTTCAGCATGTCCGCGGTCGTCGTGGCGATCGAGGGACACATCTTAGCAGAAAAAGGCTAGCCCACTGCCGCGCAGCGTGGATGGCATGGGATTTGTATCGAGAGACGGCGAGAGCAGGGGACGGGAATGCGGTATGATGGCGGGCGCGGTGGGCATGAACGTCTGGCAACGCGGGGATGCGATATGGATGGATGGTTCTGGTTCTTGACCTTCGTGGCGATCGTCGGTGTGGCGGCCTATCGCCGCGTGCCGCTATGGCAGTGGTCGCTGGCGCTGACCCTCTGGCTGGTGCTCTGGAGCGGGCTCGCCGCACCGGGTGCCGCGGCGCTGTTTCTGCTCTGGTTGCTCTATGTCCTGATCGTCGTCCCCCTCAACGTGCCTTTCCTGCGACGCCTGTTCAGCGCCCGCATCCTGGCGGCCTTCCAGGCCATGATGCCGCGCATGTCGCGCACGGAGCGCGAGGCCCTGGAGGCCGGTACCGTGTGGTGGGACGGGGAACTCTTCAGCGGGCGTCCGGATTGGAATCGGCTGCTGGAATATCCCAAGCCCGCCCTCACCGAGGAGGAGCAGGCCTTCCTGGACGGCTCGGTCGACGAATTGTGCCGCATGCTGGACGACTGGCAGATCACCGAGGAGCTGCACGACCTGCCCGAGGAGGTTTGGCGCTATATCAAAGAGCAGGGCTTCTTCGGCATGATCATCCCCAAGGCCTACGGGGGACTGGAATTTTCCGCGCTGGCGCATTCCTGTGTGGTGCAGAAGATCGCCACCCGCAGTATCACCGCCGCGGTGACGGTGATGGTGCCCAACTCCTTGGGGCCGGCGGAATTACTGCTGCGCTACGGTACCGAGCAGCAGAAGCGGCATTATTTGCCGCGCCTGGCCCGCGGCGAGGAGGTACCCTGTTTCGCCCTCACCGGTCCGGAGGCGGGCAGCGATGCCAGTGCCATGCCCGATCGGGGCGTGGTGTGTCGCGGTACCTTTCGCGATCGCGAGATCATCGGTATCCGCCTCAACTGGGAGAAGCGCTACATCACCCTGGGACCAGTGGCCACGGTGCTTGGCCTGGCCTTCAAGCTCTACGATCCCGAACACCTGCTGGGCGAGCAGGAGGATCTGGGAATCACCCTGGCGCTCATTCCCACCGACACGCCGGGCATCACCATCGGTAACCGCCACGCACCGCTCAATCAGGTCTTCCAGAACGGCCCCAATTGGGGCAAGGACGTGTTCATTCCTTTGGATTGGATCATCGGCGGTCCCGAGCGCGCCGGCCAGGGCTGGCGCATGCTGATGGAGTGTCTGGCCGCCGGGCGCGCCATTTCCCTGCCGGCGCTCAGCACCGGGGCCGCCAAGCTGGCCAGCCGGGCCACCGGGGCCTATGCCGCCATTCGCCGCCAGTTCAAGTTGCCCATCGGCCGCTTCGAGGGGGTGGAGGATGCCCTGGCCCGCATCGCCGGTCACACCTATTTGATGGATGCCGCGCGCGTGATGACCGCCGGTGCGGTGGATGCGGGGGCCAAGCCTTCGGTGGTGTCGGCCATCGTCAAGTATCACCTCACCGAGCGCATGCGCCGGGTGATCAACGACGCCATGGACGTGCAGGGCGGCAGCGGCATCTGCATGGGGCCGCGCAATCTGCTGGGCCGGGTCTATCAGGCGGTGCCCATCAGCATCACCGTGGAAGGGGCCAACATCCTCACGCGCAGCCTCATCATCTTCGGCCAGGGGGCCGTGCGCTGTCATCCCTATGTGCTGCGCGAGATGCAGGCGGCGGCCGCCGAGGATCGCCGGCAGGCGGTGCGCGATTTCGACCAGGCCTTCTGGGGGCACGTGGGATTCACCATCAGCAACGTGGTGCGCGCGCTGTGGCTGGGGCTGGGCGGCGCGCGCCTGTTGCCGGCGCCGGGAGCGCCCGAATGCCGCCGCTATTACCAGGAGCTGAGCCGCATGAGCGCGGTTTTCGCCATGAGCGCGGATCTGGCCATGCTGATGCTGGGCGGCACGCTCAAGCGCCGCGAGCGCCTCTCGGCCCGCTTGGGCGACGTGCTCAGCCAGCTCTACCTGGCCTCCGCCGTGCTCAAGCGCTTCGAGGACGACGGCCGTCCCGAGGAGGACTTGCCGCTGGTGCACTGGAATTGCCGTACCTGTTTGTATGAGATACAGCGCGCGCTGGTGGATTTCTATCGCAATCTGCCGCAACGCCCCGCGGCCTGGTTGATGCGCGCCCTCGCTTTTCCTCTGGGGCTTCCTTATCGGACGCCGGACGACGGCCTGCAACATGCCCTGGCGGCTGCCCTCCTCAGGCCCACCCCGCAGCGCGATCGTCTCACCGGCGGCATCTATCTCACCGGCGACGAAGGCCAGGCCATCGGCCGCCTGGACCGCACCCTGGTGCTGGTGGCGGAGTGCGCGCCCATCGAGGCCAAGCTCCAGGAGGCCTTGCGCGAGGGCCGGCTCGACAACGAGCAGGGCGAAGAGGCCTTGCTGGCGGCGGCCCTGGAGGCCGGCGTGCTCGACGAGAAGGAGGTGGCGCGTTATCGTAGGCTCATCGCCGCGCGCCGTGAAGTGATTCGGGTGGACGATTTCCCGCCCCAATACTGGAACAGGGAGTAAGGCTCCATGGCAGAACAAAAATCACGCGCCAAGGCAAAGCTGCGGCCGGTCTACGTGGTGGACGGCAGCCGCACCCCCTTTCTCAAGGCCAAGGGTCAGCCCGGTCCTTTCAGTGCCGCCGACCTGGCGGTGGGCGCGGGGCGTCCCTTGCTGGCCCGCCAGCCCTTCGGGCCCGACGCCTTCGACGAAGTGATCCTGGGTTGTGTCATGCCTGGTCCCGACGAGGCCAACATCGCCCGCGTGGTGGCCCTGCGTCTGGGCTGCGGCAAGAAAGTGCCCGCCTGGACCGTGCAGCGCAATTGCGCCTCGGGCATGCAGGCCCTGGATTGCGCCTGGTATCACATCGCCACCGGGCGTTCCGAGCTGGTGCTGGCCGGCGGCACCGAGGCCATGAGCCGGGCGCCGGTGTTGTGGGATCTGGACATGGTGGCCTGGCTGGGCCAGTGGAACGCCGCCAAGACGCTGGGACAGCGGCTCAAGGCGCTGGGTCGCCTGCGTCCCGGCCATCTGAAGCCGGTGATCGGCCTGCTGCGTGGGCTCACCGATCCGGTGGTGGGCCTGTCCATGGGCCAGACCGCGGAGAATCTCGCCTGGCGCTTCGGCATCGATCGCCAAGCCATGGACGAGTTCGCCCTGCGCAGCCACCAGCGCCTGGCTCGCGCCCAGGACGAGGGCTGGTTGGAAGAGATCGAAACCCTCTACGACGGCGCCGGCCATTTCTACGATCGGGACGACGGCCTGCGCCGCGATACCACCCTGGAGAAACTGGGGCGCCTGAAGCCGGTCTTCGATCGCCCCTTCGGCCAGGTCACGGCGGGCAACAGCGCCCAGGTGACCGATGGCGCCGCGCTCCTGATCCTGGCCAGCGAAGAGGCCGTGACCCGGCACGATCTGTCGGTGCTGGGCTGCATCGAGGACTGCCAGTGGGCGGGGGTGGACCCCGCCGAGATGGGACTGGGGCCGGTGCACGCCGTGGCCCAGTTGCTCAAGCGCCAGCGCCTGGCCATGGATCGGGTGGACTATTGGGAGATCAACGAGGCCTTCGCCGCCCAGGTGCTGGCGGTGCTGGCCGCCTGGGCGGACAAGGACTACTGCCGCGAGGAACTGGGGCGGCGCACCCCCCTGGGGGAAATCGATCCGGAGCGCCTCAACGTGGACGGCGGCGGCATCAGCCTGGGCCACCCCGTGGGGGCCAGCGGTGCCCGCATCGTGCTCCACCTGCTGCACGTCTTGAGAAGAAACCAGGCCCGGCGCGGCATCGCCACGCTCTGCATCGGGGGCGGTCAGGGCGGTGCCATGCTGGTGACCCGAGACAAGGACTGAAGCCATGACGGAAGAACACGCATTCGAGCACTGGCAGCTGGAGATCGACGGCGACGAGATCGCCTGGCTCACCCTGGACAAGGCCGGCGCGCCGGTCAACACCCTCTCGGTGGACGTCATCGCCGAGCTGGACCGGCGCCTGCAGGCCTTGAGCGAGGCCCCGGTGAAGGGCCTGGTGATCCGCTCCGCCAAGCCCAACGGTTTCATCGCCGGCGCCGACATCAAGGAATTCCTCGAGGTGCGCGACGTGGACGAGGCCACGGAACTCATGCGCGGCTGCCATACGGTGCTGGATCGCCTGGAGGCCTTTCCCTATCCCACCGTGGCGCTCATCCACGGCTTCTGTCTGGGCGGCGGCCTGGAACTGGCGCTGGCCTGCCGCTATCGCATCGCCGAGGACGAGCCCGCCACCCGGCTGGGGTTGCCGGAAGTGCGTCTCGGGATCCATCCCGGCTTCGGCGGCACGGTGCGCCTGCCGCGGCTCATCGGGCCGGCTCAGGCCATGCAACTCATGCTCACCGGGCGCAGCGTGAGCGCCCGGGCCGCGCGCCGCCTGGGGCTGGTGGACTATGCCGTCCCGCGCCGCCAGTGGCTGCGGGCCGCGCGCGAGGTGGTGCTCCACCCGCCGGCGCCCCATCGCCCCGGGCGCCTGCAGCGGCTGGCCAATACCGCTGCGGTGCGGCCGCTGCTGGCGGCCTACCTGCGCCGCAGTGTCTCCCGGCGCGTGGACGAGTGCCACTATCCCGCGCCCTACGCCCTCATCGAGCTGTGGAACAAATATGCCGACGATCCGCGCAACATGCTGGCCCAGGAGGCCCATTCGGTGGCCGAGCTGGTCACCGGCAGCACCGCCCAGAACCTCATTCGCGTGTTCTTCCTGCAGGAGCGGCTCAAGGGGCTGGGCAAGGCGGGGGACTTCCACGCCGAGCACGTGCACGTGGTGGGGGCCGGCGTGATGGGCGGCGACATCGCCGCCTGGTGCGCCCTGCGTGGTCTGCGGGTGACCTTGCAGGACCAGAGTCCCGAGCGTCTGGCCCCGGCCATCGGGCGGGCCCACGACCTGTTTCGCAAGCGCCTGCGCCAGCCCCGCCTGGTGCAGGCGGCCATGGATCGCCTGATGCCCGACCTGGAGGGCCTGGGCGTGCGGCATGCGGACGTGGTCGTGGAGGCCATTTTCGAGAACGCCGATGCCAAGCGCGCCCTGTACCAGGAATTGGAGCCGCGCATGAAAGCCGGCGCCCTGCTGGCCACCAACACCTCCAGCATCCCCCTGGAGGAACTGGACCAGGCGTTGGCCCAGCCCGGACGCCTGGTGGGACTGCATTTCTTCAATCCAGTGGCCAAGATGCAACTGGTGGAGATCGTCCACGGCCGGGACACCGACCCGTCGGTGGTGGCCCAGGCCACGCGCTTCGCGCGCCAGATCGACCGCCTGCCCCTGCCGGTGAAGAGCACGCCGGGTTTTCTGGTCAATCGCATCCTCATGCCCTACTTGCTGGAGGCGGTGTTGCTGGAGAGCGAAGGCGTGCCCCCGGAACTCATCGACCGCGCGGCGGTGCAGTTCGGCATGCCCATGGGCCCCATCGAGCTGGCGGACACCGTAGGCCTGGACATCTGCCTGTCCGTGGCCGAGATCCTGGCCCAGAGTCTGGGCACCACGGTGCCACAGCGCCTGCGCAACCTGGTGCAGGCCGGCCGCCTGGGGCGCAAGAGCGGCCAGGGGTTCTACCCTTACAAGAAAGGCAAGCCCCAGAAGGCGCGCATCCGCCGCGAACAGCCTCCCGCCGACCTGCAGGACCGGCTCGTTCTCGCCCTGCTCAACGAGGCCGTGGCCTGCCTGCGCGAGGGTGTGGTGGAGAACGAGGACTTCCTGGACGGCGGCATCGTCTTCGGCACCGGTTTTGCGCCCTTCCGCGGCGGGCCCATCCACTACATCCGCAGCGAAGGGCCGGAGGCCCTGCGTGCGCGCCTGGAGGCCCTGGCCCGTGCCCATGGCGAGCGCTTCACCCCGGACGCAGGCTGGGAGGCGCTGTAGAACGAAAGCCGCGGGGCGGGTGTGAGCGCCGGCGATCTCTTGGGATGGCACGAAGCGCTTGCCGCCGGGAGTTTTTGAAAACGATCCATGACCGACACCGCGAACCTCGACATCGTCACGCCCGCAGAGGCCAGGACCCTGCCCGGGCTGTTTCAGATGCGGGTGCGGCGCACGCCGCAGGCCGTGGCCTACCGCTACCACGACGGGGGCGTCTGGCGGGACCTCACCTGGCAGGACCTGGCCGCGGAAGTGGCTCGCCGCCAGGCGGCCCTGGCCGCGGAAGGATTGGCGCCCGGCGATCGGGTGGCGCTCATGCTGGGCAATGGCTGGCAGTGGGTGGCCTTCGAACAGGCCGCCCTCGGTCTGGGACTGGTGGTGGTGCCGCTCTATGTCAACGACCGGCCGGACAACGTGGCCTTCATCCTGCAGGAGACCCAGACCCGCCTGCTGCTGCTGGGCGAGGCCGGCCAGTGGCGGGATCTGGCCCCGGCGCTCCAGTCGGTGGACGACCTGCAGCGGGTGTTGGTCTGTCGCGGCGAGGTGGAACCGCCCTGCTTGACGCTGGAATCCTGGTTGCCGGCTCCAGGGACAGAGGCCGGGGAATTGCGCTGCCAGCCCGACGACGGCAATGCATTGGCCACCATCGTCTATACCTCGGGCACCGTGGGGCGCCCCAAGGGGGTGATGCTCTCGCACCACAACATCCTCTGGAACGCCCATGCCTGCCACCGCTGTAATGCGGTGTATACCGACGACCTGTTTCTGTCCTTCCTGCCCTTGTCCCACATGCTGGAGCGCACCGTGGGCTATTACCTACCCATGATGGCGGGGGCCACCGTGGCCTACAACCGCGAGGTGTCCCTGCTGGCCGAGGACTTGCAGCAGCTGCGCCCCACGGTGCTCATCTCCGTGCCGCGCATCTACGAGCGCATCTACGATCGATTGCAGGCGCAACTGGCGCAGCGGCCGGCGCCGATGCAGGCCCTGTTCCGGGCTGCGGTGGCGGTCGGGTGGCAACGCTTTCTCTGGGAACAGGGGCGCGGTGCGTGGGGGCCGGCACAACTGTGCTGGCCCCTGTTGCGGCGCTTGGTGGCGGACAAGGTGCAGGAGCGCCTGGGCGGGCGCCTGCGCGTCGCCGTGTGCGGCGGCGCGCCGCTGTCCGACTCCGTGGCGCGCCTGTTTCTCGGCCTCGGCGTGCCTCTGTTGCAGGGCTATGGCATGACCGAAGCCAGCCCGGTGGTGAGCGCCAACCGCCTGGACGACAACGTCCCGGCCAGCGTGGGACGGCCCTTGCCGGAGGTACGCTGCCGGATCGGTGAAGAGGAAGAACTGCTGGTGCAGAGTCCCGGTGTCATGCTGGGATACTGGCGGCGTCCCGAGGCCACGGCGGAGACCATCGATGGGGAAGGCTGGCTGCACACCGGAGACAAGGCCCGCCTGGACGAGGCCGGCCATCTCTACATCACCGGCCGGCTCAAGGACATCATCGTTCTGGCCAACGGCGAGAAACTACCGCCGGCGGACATGGAGCTGGCCATCACCCTGCACCCCTTGTTCGATCAGGTGCTCATCTGCGGCGAATGCCGGCCCTATCTGGTGGCCCTGGCGGTGCTCAATCGCGAGGCCTGGAAGGATTTCGCCAGAGACTGCGGCGTGGACCCTGAAGACGGCGAGAGCCTGCGTGATCCCCGGGTCTTGCAGGCTGCATTGGACATCGTCGCCCGCCAGTTGCGGGCCTTTCCCGGTTACGCCCAGGTGCGCCGCGTCGCCCTCACCCTGGAGCCCTGGACGGTGGAAAATGGTATGCTCACCCCTACGCTGAAGCTGCGCCGCAACCGTATCATGTACCGCCACCAGGAAGAGATCGAAGCGCTCTATGCCGGACACTGAGTTGCGTACCCGCCTGCCGGACCGCCAGCCCACCACGCGCGTGCTGGCCACTCCTCAGGACACCAATACCGCCGGCGACATCTTCGGCGGTTGGATCATGTCTCAGGTGGACATCGCCGGCAGTATCGCCGCCATCCGCCGCGCCAAGGGACGAGTGGTGACGGTGGCGGTCAACGCCTTTCAGTTCCATCATCCCGTCTACGTGGGCGATCTGGTGAGTTTTTACGCCGAGGTGGTGCGTGTGGGGCGTACCTCACTCACGGTGTTCGTGGAGGTCTATGCCGAACGCCAGCGCCGCGAGGAGGAGTGCATAAAGGTCACCGAGGCCACCCTCACCTTCGTCGCCATCGACGAGCAACGCCGGCCGCGGCCGGTCGAAAGCCAGGAGACAGCAGGCAGGAGTCAGGGGACAGAAAGCAAAGAGTAGCGAGACGGCCGGGTGTCCGGCCGGTTCTCTCCGTTTTGTCCTTGGGTGAAACCTATCCTGCCTTGCGCACGCTCACCCGCACGGCCTCGCCGTCCTGTTCCATGGCCAGGATTTCGTGGCCATCGCTCTTCAGGCTGGAGGAGGCCTGCTCCGCCGGCTCGCCGGAGCTGAACAGGAACTGGATCACCTGCCCCGGCTGGAACTTGCGCAGGGCGTTGCGGGCCTTGATGTAGTGCAAGGGGCAGCCGTAGGCCGTCAGGTCTACGACCTCAGCTTTTTTTTTAACGGCGACCTCTTCTTGCTCTTCCTCCTGGAGGCTCACTTCCGGCAGCGAAGCGCTCAGGTCGAGCTGCTGGTCGATGTTCTGGCACACGATCGCGGCGCGTGCGGTCCAGCGGTCCATGGCCTGGTTGAGCTGCGCGTACAGGGTCTCGTCGAACTCCTCGGCCAGTCGGTCCAAGAGGGCGGCGAAGGCCGCCAGTTCCTCGCCCAACTGCGGTTCCCCGGGCAGGGCCTCGCGAAGCTGGCGGGCCATGGCGGCGAGATCCGTCTCGGCCTCCTGGCCGGCCAGGAACAGCAAGGACTGGGCCACCAGGCGGGCGATCTCGCGCGCGCATTCCAGGGACTCGGCGTGTTTGCGCTGCAGCAGGAAGGCATTGCGGTAGTTACGCTCGTTGGCCGCCTCGGCGAAATTGGCCGCCACCGTTTCCTGGGCGGCGCCGGCACATTCGCCGCCACCGAATTGCACCACCTTGAAGGCGTCTTCATCGCCGTGGTCGTAGAGCACCGACGGCACGTCTTCCGGTGTCACTTCCACCAGATCGGCCAGCAGTTCCTTGAAATAGGCGGCATCGTGGCGGTGACTCCAGGCGAAGAAGCTCTCGCCGTTGCGGCGCTCGCGGTCATAGGTCTCCTGCAGGCGCTGGATGGCCGCTTCCACACGGGCCGCCGGCACGGAGGGACCCTTGATGGCCAGGCCGCCGCCGGCACGGCCGTCGCCGCCGATGTACATCTGATAGTGGGGGATGAGCTTGCCATGACGGCGCTTGCCCTCGCCATAGATGCCGATGTCGCCGGTCTCCGGCTGGGCGCAGCCGTTGTGGCAGCCGCTGGCACGGATGCGCAGGTCGTGCTTGCCGCCATTGAGCTTGATGCCGATGGCCTTGGAAGCGGTGATGCCCAGGCGGCAGGTGGAGGTGCCGGGGCAGGCCACCACGTTGTCGCCGGTGACGGGTTCGCCCAGTCCCAACACCCGCAGGGCGGCCCGCACGGGGTCCAGGCGCTGTTCCGGAATGTCCATTAGGAGCAGGTTTTGGTCCTGGGTGGTGCGAATCTCGTTGAGCCCTTCGAGTTCCATGATCTTGGCGAGGCCGCGCAGCTGGGTGGCGGTGAGGTCGCCGATGGGCACGCTCACGGGCAGGGCGTAACGCCCGGCTTGTTTCTGGCGGAAGGCCTTGCGCGGCGCGCCGGGGTTGTCGCAGTCGGGGACCTCCCGGGGCTCGTCCCAGAGCACCTGCACCGGCGGCGTATTGGCCAGGGCGGCGCGCGTGCGTTCCAGTTCCTCGCGGTATTTTTCCACGAAGCCTTCCGGGCCAAAGCGCTCCACCAGGAACTTGATGCGCGATTTGGCGCGCTTCTTCCGGTCGGAATAGCGGTTGTGCAGGGAGATGATGGCCTCCATCACCGGCAGCAGTTCGTCCGCGTCGATGAATTCCTCCACCGTGATGGCCTGGCGGGGCTTGTGACCCAGGCCGCCGCCGGCCAGGATCTTGAAGCCGTTGCGGCCGTCGCGCCGGGTGGCCACCACCCCCAGGTCGTGCATCATGCCCTGGGCGCAGTCCCGCTCGCAGGCGGAGAAGCTGATCTTGAACTTGCGCGGCAGGTGCTGGGTGAGCGGATGGCGCAGGAAATGGTGCACCGCGCGGTCGGCATAGGCGGTGATGTCCACGTGCTCCCGGGGACAGATGCCCGCCAGCGGGCAGGCGGTGATGTTGCGCACGGTGTTGTTGCAGGCCTCGCGCGTGGTCAGGCCCACCTCCGCCAGTTCGTCCAACACCTGCGGGGTGTATTCCAGGGGTACGTGATGGAGCTGGATGTCCTGGCGCGTGGTGATGTGCGCCTTGTCGTGGCGGGAATACTTCTCCAGCACGTCGCCGATGCGTGCCAGTTGTTCGGGCGTGCAGCGGCCGCCGGGAATCTTGATCCGGACCATGTGCAGTCCTTCCTGGCGCTGGCCGTAGACGCCCTGTTGCAGGCGGATGGACTGGAAGCGCTCGGCGTCGATGCGCTGGTCAAGAAAGGCCTGCACGTTCTCGCGGAAACGAATCAGTTCTTCTTTGTTGACCAAGCTCTGGTCTTCATACATAAGCTGTCTCTCCCATTGACGAAACCACCCCGCCGCCTTGCAGGGTCTCGCATGTGCCTCATCCGCCAGGCAGGGTTCCCGGGCTCACATCCCTCGTGCCCCGTGCAGGGATGTACGGCGGCCCTATTTATTTCGTAGACCACTGCCCGGGTGAGGATGTTCGCGCCCTCTCGTTCAGGTGGTACGAATAGCCGCACCCCGGCAGGGTGGGGTGTCGCTGCTTCGGCTTTCCGGTGTTTCCCGTCTGGCCAAAATATAGCAAGGATTCTTTATCATCAAAAATAATGATATATTATTTGCATATAACTTTAAGGAATAAGAGGGTATGAATATACAGCAATTGCGTTACATCCGGGAAGTGGCCCGCTGCGGACTCAACATCTCGGCGGCGGCCAATGCCTTGCATACTGCCCAGCCGGGGATCAGCAGTCAAATTCGACAGCTGGAGGAGGAGTTAAACGTCCAGATCTTCGAGCGCAATGGCAAGCGTCTGGTGGGCATTACCCAGCCCGGACGCGCGGTATTGGCTATGGCGGAACGGGTCCTGCGCGAGCTGGAGCACATCAAGCAGGTGGGCTATGAATTCAGTCACGATGCCCGCGGTACCCTGTCCATCGCCACCACCCACACCCAGGCGCGCTATGCCCTGCCCAAGGTGATCAAGGCCTTCCGCGAGCGCTTTCCCAACGTCAGCCTGCACATGCACCAGGGCAACCCCACCCAGATCGCCCAGCTCGCGGCCTCCGGCGTGGCCGACATCGCCATCGCCACGGAGGGTATCGATCTCTTCGAGGATCTGGTGGTGCTGCCTTGTTACGAATGGAACCATTGCGTGGTGGCACCGCCGGGGCTGCCCTTGCTCAAGGACCCGCCCCTCACCCTGGAGAAGATCGCCGAGTATCCCATCGTCACCTACGATTTCTCCTTCGCCGGGCGGGCCAAGATCAATGAGGCCTTCGAGGCCAAGGGCCTGCGGCCCAACGTGGTGCTCACGGCGCTGGACGCCGATGTCATCAAGACCTACGTGGAGCTGGGGCTGGGGGTCGGGCTCATGGCCAAGATGGCCTTCGATCCGGAGCGCGACACCAATCTGCGCATGCTCGATGCCAGCCACCTCTTCGAGCCCTGTACCACGCGCATCGGCATCCGCCGCGGCAGCTATCTACGCGGTTACATGTACGCCTTCATCGAGATGTTCGCCCCCCATCTGGACCGGCGCAAGGTGGACGAGGCGATGAGTCGGTGATTCAGCTTTTCTGGTGCCTGACGTCAGATGGTCAGGAGGCCTTCTTTTTCTTTTCTTCGTAGTAGGGCTCGGTGTAGCCGCAGTCCTTTTGCGGGCACACCAGTTCGGCGCCGCGGCGTTTGGTGGTCTTCAGGGTGAGCATGGGCCACTGGCACTGCGGGCAGGGCTGGTTCAGCGGTTCGTTCCACACCGCGTAGCTGCAATCGGGATAGGTGGAGCAGGAGTAGAATATCTTGCCGCGTCGGGATTTGCGTTGCAGCATGGAACCCTTGCCGCATTCGGGGCAGGGTACGCCGGTGTCGCTGGGTTTTTCCAGAGGTTCGATGAAACGGCACTTCGGATAGCCGCTGCAACCGATGAACTTGCCGTAGGGCCCCTGGCGCACGATGAGGTCCGATTGGCATTGGGGGCACTTGCGCCCTTCCACGGTCTCGGGTTTCACCGTCTCGCCGTCGTCGTCCAGGTTGCGCGTATAGTCGCACTCGGGAAAGGCAGTGCAGCCGACAAAGCGCCCGCGCCGTCCCAGGCGGATGGACAGTTGTGCGCCGCACTTGGGACATTGCTCGTCGATGGGTTCCTGGGTGACATCCTTGCGCTGGACGTTCTGTTCCTTTTCGTTCACCAGTTTCTTGAAGGGCTTCCAGAAGCCGCGCAGCACCGGGATCCAGTCCTTCTCGCCGCGGCTGATGGCGTCCAATTCGTCTTCCAGGTCGGCGGTGAAATCGTAGTCCACGTAGCGGGTGAAGTGCTCGGTGAGGAACTTGTTGACAATGCGTCCCACGTCGGTGGGTTTGAAGCGCTTGTTCTCCAGTACCGCATAGTCGCGCTGCTGCAGCGTGGCGATGATGGAAGCATAGGTAGAGGGACGGCCGATGCCGTATTCTTCCAGGACCTTGATGAGGCTGGCCTCCGTGTAGCGGGGCGGTGGTTCCGTGAAATGCTGTTCGGAGCGCAGTTTCTCCAGCTTCAGGTGTTCGCCTTCCACCAGTTCCGGCAGCATGCGTTCTTCTTCCTTCTGCTTCTGCTCGTCCGTGCCTTCCTGGTAGACGGCCATGAAGCCCGGGTCGGCGACCATGGAGCCGGTAGCGCGGAACAGGGCCAGATCGCCGGCCGCCAGGTCCACGGACACGGTGTGGATGGTGGCATGGTTCATCTGGCAGGCCACGGCCCGCTTCCAGATGAGGTTGTAGAGCTTGTACTGGTCGGCGGTGAGGCGGTCCTTGATGGCATCCGGTTCCAGATGGACCTGGGTGGGGCGGATGGCCTCGTGAGCCTCCTGGGCGTTCTTGGATTTGGTCTTGAAGTGGCGCGCATGTTTGGGCAGTTTGTCCTTGCCGAAGCGTTCGGCGATGTAGGCGCGAATCTCCTGCAGCGCCTCCTGGGCCAGGTTCACGGAATCGGTACGCATGTAGGTGATGAGACCCACGGCGCCGTCGCCGATGTCGATGCCTTCGTAGAGTTGCTGCGCCGCCCGCATGGTGCGCTGGGCGGTAAAGCCCAGTTTGCGGGCCGCCTCCTGCTGCAGCGTAGAGGTGATGAAGGGCGGGGAGGGATTGCGCTTGCGCTGTTTCTTCTCGATGCGCGTGATGACCAGCTCGCCGCGCGCGGCGGCGGCGATGCGCCGCTCCATCTCCCGCGCCTGCTCGCCGTTCTTGATGCTGAACTGGCTCAGCTTGTGGCCTTCGTACTGGATCAGCTTGGCGCCGAAGCGATCCCGTTTTTTGGAGAGATCGGCTTCGATGGTCCAGTATTCGCGGGGTTTGAAGCGCTCGATCTCTTTTTCCCGCTCCACGATCAGGCGCAGGGCCGGGCTCTGCACCCGGCCGGCGGACAGGCCGCGGCGGATCTTCTTCCACAGCAAGGGCGACAGATTGAAACCCACCAGGAAGTCCAGGGCGCGGCGGGCCTGCTGGGCATTGACCAGCTCCATGGACAACTGGCGCGGGTGGGCCAGTGCCTCCTCGATGGCGTGCTTGGTGATCTCGTGGAAGACGATGCGGTAGACGGGCTTGTCCTGCAACAGTCCGCGCTCCCGGAGGATGTTGTACAGGTGCCAGGAGATGGCTTCGCCCTCGCGGTCGGGGTCGGTGGCGAGATAGAGGGCTTCTGCTTTTTTCATCGCCTTGCAGATAGTGTCGATGTGCTTGGCGTTCTTCTCGATGAGCTGATATTTCATCGCGAAGTCGTATTCTGGATCCACGGCGCCCTCCTTGGGCTCCAGATCCCGCACATGGCCGTAGGAGGCCAGCACCTCGAAGTCCTTGCCGAGGTATTTCTTCAGGGTCTTGGCTTTGGCTGGTGATTCCACGATCACCAGCTTCTTGCCGCTCTTTTTACTCATCTCGCTTCAATCCGACTGGGGCGTCGGCCGCCCGTTGCATCGCCCGTTTCGGGTCCTGCCACTATATCGCTGTTTGATCACATTTATTAAATTTTTCACCGGCGCGTCAAATGAGGGGCAAAACACCTCTCAGTAGTGTGGTTATAACACGGAGGCCTTCCCGGCGCGGTTCCGGCAGGCTTGCAAAAGGCCGGGGGCACCCGATCAGTGGAGGCGTCGTTTGCTCTGTGCGGGGTCCAGGACCCAGTCTTCCAGCGCGTTGTGGGGGATCTCCTGTCTCGGCTGATTGAATAGCACCATGAGTACCACCCAGCGCACGCTGTCCAGATCGATGTCCTCGCTCTCCAGGGCCATGATGCGATCAATGACCAGTTCGCGCGTGTCGGGCTTGAGGATGTCCATTTGTTCCAGGAACAGCAGCAAGGCCCGGCTGCGGGGGCCGATCTTGCCCTGTTCTTCCCGGGAAAACACCCGCAAGGCCGGTCGCGCACGGGAAGGGGTGCGCACAGGCGCCGGCGCCTGCTCTTGGTCTTCCTGGCGTTGGGCCAGCGATTCCAGCCAGGAAAAGGCCTTGGCGATCTCCGTCTCCTGGAAGCCCGCGGCGCTCAGTTGATTACGAATGGATTCCTCGTCGGCGGTGAGTGCCTGCTCCTCGTCGACACAGTGTTCGAAGAGATAGAGCAGGACGTCGAGCATGTTTTCCTTCATGAAATGTCCTTTCGTCGGCGTCGCAGGTAGAGGCCTCCGGGCAAGGCCGTGACGCTCTGATTCAGTTCCAGGGCTAACAGCATGGAGGAAAGGCGCTCGGCCGTCAATCCAGTGTGCTCCACCAAGGTATCCAGGGCTACCGGGGTATGGGCGTCCAGATGGGCGAGCAGGCGTTGGATCTCTCTTGGACGTCCGTCTTCTTGCACCAAAGCAGTGCGGTCGGGTGGTGCCTCATGCTGAGTGTCCGTTCGGTTTGTTCGAAGTATGCCGGTTCGTTGTGGGGGGAGTTCTTCCAGGATGTCCTGCAGGCATTCCACCAGTTTGGCCCCCTGGCGGATCAGGGCGTGGCAGCCCCGGGCCTGAGGGTTGTGGAGCGCTCCTGGAATGGCGAACACTTCGCGGTTCTGTTCCAGGGCCAGGCGCGCGGTGATGAGCGATCCACTGCGGGGGGTGGCTTCCACCACCAGCACGCCCAGGGACAGGCCGCTGATGAGCCGGTTGCGGCGTGGGAAGTGTTGCGCCCGGGGCGGCGTGCCCGGCGGCAGTTCCGTGACCAGCAGGCCGCGGGCGCGGATGCGCATGGCCAGCGCGCGATGCGCCGCGGGATAAATCCGGTCCGGAATGCGGTCCGGCCCATGTCCCAGCACGGCCAGAGTGGGTGCGCCGGCGTCCAGGGCGCCGCGGTGTGCCGCGCCGTCGATGCCCAGGGCCAGGCCGCTGGTGACGGCCAGCCCGCAGCCGCCCAGGGCGCGGGCGAAGGCATGGGCGTGCGCCTTGCCGTCCGGTGTGGGATTGCGGCTGCCGACGACGGCCAGTTGGGGGTGTGCCAGCCAGCGGAGGTCTCCGCAGGCGTAGAGCAGCAAGGGGGCGTCCGGGATCTCGCGCAGGCAGGGAGGATAGCGGGGATCGTGCAGCACCACGATGTGATGATCCGGCCCCTGGAGCCAGCGCAGATCCCGTTCCACGGCCGCCAGATCGGGGCCTTGGCGGAGCCGCTGTACGAGGGCGGGCGCCACGCCGACGGCTGCCAGTTCCGCGCCGTCTGCCGCCAGGATGGCCGCGGGGTCGGAGAACAGCTGCAGCAGGACGCGCCAAGCACGCGGGCCCAGGCCGGGAATGTGGCGCAGGGACAGCCAGTGATGGAGTTCCGCTGAACGGGTCATGACCTCCTTGTCACGCTCGTTTCCAGGCGCGCCATCACACGGCGCCCGACGACGATAGCAGAATCTGCAGCCGATGGGGAGAGTAGATACCAGAGTGGATACCGGAAAATGGATGCCGGGAAGGACAACGTTCCGCCCATCCTCCAACTCGCTCACAGGGGTTCTCGAGAGGGGGCCCCCCGAGTGGATTCAGGGCGAGTGGATTCAGGGCGAGTGGATTCAGGGCG